>JAYKJH010000187.1:0-29874 GCA_035285345.1 Nostocaceae cyanobacterium
TTGATATTTGGCAAGATATTTTGCCAAAACAACAGCGAACATTAAAAATCATGCAGCAAATTGTGGTAAAAATCCAGACCTTTTTTGCAGTAGAATCGCGGAAATTTGCTAAATATCGGTTAAATTCCAGCCTAGCTGCTTTTTTATTCACACCCCTACTGACAAGCAGTTTATGGCTACCAATAGCCAATGCTCAGCCGGTAACACCAGCACCAGTAACGACACCAACTCCAGCACCACCACCCCCTCCGACTGTGGCTAGGTTGGTAAATTATGGCAATCAAATTTCTGTGAATGGTCGGACATTAACCGCTGCATGGTTACAGCAACGTAAAACATCTACTAGTGTCAAGACTTATTTGGCTGACACTGCTTTGGGGCAATTTTTCGGGGCTGATTTGTTAAGCACTAGTAACCCCAAAAAACAACCAATTCAGTGGTTTACATCCTCTGTGCTTACTAGCTTACTAACACCAGTATATCGCTATTTAGATATTACTGACTTTGCTCAACGGGAGTCGTGGCAGTTACAAATTAATGGCAATACTTTAGTAATTGCCACACCAACTACAAAAGTAGCAGATATTCGTCAGTCTGAGGAATTATTCGGCAGCCGTGTAGTTGTAGATTTAGATCGTCCTACTCCTTGGCAAGTTAGTCAACAAAGGTCAGCGAGAAAACCCAAACCAGGCACCGATGACCCAGAAGCTGGGACTACGGAATGGACAATAACTGTGGATGGTATTGCAGATCCATCTATCGTCGAGCGCTTTACTCCTGTACCACCTCCTACCCAGGAAAATCCCCTCAATAATCTACTAAATAATTTACCCGCACCCCTACCAGTAATACCTATACCAGTACCCATACCTCTTCCTGCACCCCAAGAACCACCAGCACCCCCACCATTAATTAAACAAGTGGAGGTAATTGGTAATCAAACTATCATCCGTCTGACGGTACCTTTTGGCTTATCTCCGCGCATTAGTAGCTCAGTGTCACCCCAGCGGTTAGTAATCGACATTCAACCAGAGGGAATTGTCCCACGGGATATTACTTGGACAACAGGGTTGCGTTGGCGCCAGGGGTACTTAGCCTTGGGTACAGACCGCTTCCCAGTATTTTGGTTAGAAGTGAATCCCCGCACCACGGGTATAACCATCAAACCCTTTTGGTCTGGAGACCACACCTTGGTAGGAACTGCACCGCTAATTCAAAGCGCTCCCATGTACTTAGCAGCGGCTGCTATTAACGGAGGCTTTTTTAACCGTAATAACCGCTTTCCCTTGGGAGCTATTCGTCGGGATGGACGATGGTTATCTAGTCCGATTCTGAACCGGGGTGCGATCGCCTGGAATGATAAAGGAAGGGTGCTAATGGGACGACTCAAGCTGGAAGAAACTATTACTGCGGCTAATGGACAACGTTTAGCTGTTCAGTTTCTCAATAGCGGCTACGTCCAACCGCAAACCATAGCCCGTTACACTCCTGACTGGGGAACCACCTATACCCCGCTGATTGATGACGAAATTATTATTACTGTACAAAACAACCAGGTTGTGAATCAATCGCCAGGGGGTATCGCTAATCAAACAACCTTTGCCATTCCTGTCAATGGCTACTTGTTAGTTTTCCGCAACAACCCTGATGCAGCAAATGCTTTACCTTTGGGGACAGTTGTCAGTATAGAAACCACCACCAATCCACCAGAGTTTAGTAAGTTTCCCCACACCCTCAGTGCGGGTCCACTGCTGTTGCAAAATGGACAAATTGTGCTTGATGCTACGGCAGAGAATTTTAGTTCTGCCTTCATTGCCGAACAAGCGATTCGTAGTGCTGTTTGTACCACTAATAACGGTAATTTACTAATATTAGCCGTCCACGAACGCGCCAAGGGCGCTGGACCCACTTTAGCAGAACATGCTCAGTTAATGCAGCAGATGGGGTGTGTGAATGCTTTAAACCTCGATGGTGGGAGTTCTAGCAGTCTTTACTTGGGTGGACAGTTGATTAACCGTTCGCCACAAACAGCATCTCGCGTCCATAATGGCATAGGTATTTTCCTACAACCCAAGCGCTAAATTAAGTACTTTTGAGATTCCTAGCCAGCACCAGTAGCATGTAAAGCTGAATTAAAGCTGGCTGTTTATAGATGAAGAGTTTATGTAAAATCCCTGAGTTAACCCCTACTTAATCACACCTGCCAAAATAATTCTGTTATGGTTGGCAAGGGTGTTAAAAATGCTGATTTTCACGGTTGATGAATGGCATCATATACCGGCTCAATAAAGGTTAGTTAGATTGCCAATTGAATTGTACAAGGAAGATTATTACTTATGGCTCAATCTCACGAAGCAACACAAATTACCACATTGCCCTTACCTCCCGCTACAACACCCAAAGGTGTTGCAGCCACTGAACTACGTCCTTGGGGTTCTTTCACCATCCTGGAAGAAGGACGGGGCTACAAAATTAAGCGGATTGAAGTAAAGCCAGGACATCGACTCAGCTTGCAAATGCATCACCACCGCAGCGAGCATTGGATTGTAGTTTCCGGCACAGCAAGAGTTGTCTGTGGGGAACAAGAAATTTTACTCAGCAATAATCAATCAACATATGTACCTCAGTGTACAGCTCATCGTTTGGAAAACCCTGGTGTGATTCCCTTGGTGTTGATTGAAGTCCAAAATGGAGAATACCTGGGGGAAGACGACATCATCCGCTACCAAGATGACTACTCCCGTACTAATTCTTAGCCAAAAAATCCATTAGTATTATTCTGTAAAGCTTTGGGAACGCATTGTTAACCCCATCTGTAAAATAGGATGGGGTTTATTGTTTTTAGGTATTGCATGATTCAACTCAGCACTGCGGCTGCGACAGAGATTAAGCGATTAAGGTCTAAGCAAGCAAACTCAAATGTCAGCTTTAGACTGGCAATACAACCAGGTGGCTGTTGTGGCTGGTTTTATGATTTGTCATTTGACAGCAGCACTCAAGAAGGTGATCTGGTGTTCGACTGTCGCGATATTCAGCTAGTGATTGACCCCAAGAGCTTAGACTACGTTAACGGGTTGCAGTTAGATTATTCCGAAGATTTGATGGGGGGAGGATTTCGCTTTCATAACCCCCAAGCAACGGCTACCTGTGGCTGTGGTAACTCCTTCTCCATCATGATTGGGGACTAATGACCAATGACTAATGACCAATAACTAATGACTAATGATTAAATTGACATAAATCATAGAAACCCGATATAATGAGGATTTGTTAAAACTTTAGACCTATTATCAGCCTCAAAAGCTGTAACTCATGCCCACAATACAGCAGCTCATCCGTAATGAGCGCGAGAAAGCGCGTCAGAAAACCAAGTCTCCTGCTCTGAAGCAATGCCCTCAACGACGTGGGGTTTGCACCAGAGTATTCACCACTACACCTAAGAAACCCAACTCCGCCCTGCGTAAGGTAGCGCGGGTGCGTCTCACTTCTGGATTTGAAGTGACAGCTTACATTCCAGGTATTGGTCACAATTTGCAAGAACACTCAGTTGTGATGATTCGTGGCGGTCGGGTTAAGGATTTGCCAGGGGTGAGATACCATATCATCCGTGGCACCTTAGATACAGCCGGAGTCAAAGACCGCAAACAAGGTCGTTCCAAGTATGGTACTAAGCGTGCGAAGAAGTAGAAATAGTGTTTTGGGCTATGCAAGGTAGCAATAGATAACATTTTGCTACCTTGCCATCAGCAAATATTGGTGAGTTGGTTGAACATCTATCTACAGTTTGCCATTCTAGGTAACTACTGAAGAACCTATTCTCTGTGTCATCGCTACAGCGAAACGTGACATAAATAACAGAGAACCTAGGGTTATGTCTGGCTGGCTTTACCAAGATGAAAGCAAAGCTCGGCGGAAGACATATGCTGTCAACGCGGTAATTGCTGCAAGTACATCAGACAGTCTGTCAGCCTAGTTAAGATGGAATACTAACTAAACCTGGCTAAGAACAAATCCCAAAGCGATATATTCAGCCCAAGAATCTTCTGGAATAATTCGGGAGAGTGTCAACAAAAGCTGAAGGTAAAGACAGAAGAAAAGAGCATTACCTGCTATTGGAAACTTGTCACTTCTAGCTTCTTGAAACAAAATGTTGTTGCTAAATCCAAATTAAAGGATACGTATGTCTCGTCGCGGTGTAATTCAAAAACGCCCAGTACCCCCTGACTCTGTGTATAACAGTCGCCTGATCAGCATGATTGTCAGGAGAATAATGCAGCATGGCAAAAAATCACTAGCCTCTAGAATTGTGTATGATGCCATGAAAACTATTGAGGAACGGACTGGTGCCGACCCTCTAGAAACCTTTGAAAGAGCCGTGCGGAATGCAACCCCACTGGTAGAGGTAAAAGCTCGTCGGGTTGGTGGTGCAACCTACCAAGTGCCAATGGAAGTACGTTCTGACAGGGGGACATCTTTAGCACTGCGTTGGTTGGTGCAATTTTCTCGGCAACGTCCTGGAAAAACGATGGCTAACAGATTGGCAAATGAGCTAATGGATGCTGCTAACGAAACTGGTAATGCTATTCGTAAACGCGAAGAAACTCACAGGATGGCAGAAGCTAACAAAGCCTTTGCTCACTATCGTTACTAAAATCTCCAATTAGAGCGTCGGTCGCCAATAGACGCGATAATCGTGCCTCTCTGGAAAAGGGCGGTTTTCCCTAAAAGTATAGAATCTTAACAGATAGTAACATAGAGATACATGAGGCAAAAAAATATAGGAGGCAGCTGTGGCACGTACTATCCCGCTTGAGAGAGTACGCAATATCGGTATTGCCGCGCACATTGATGCCGGCAAGACAACAACAACCGAGAGAATTCTGTTTTACTCTGGGATCGTTCACAAGATTGGTGAAGTCCACGAGGGAACAGCTGTAACTGACTGGATGGAACAAGAGCGGGAACGCGGCATTACTATCACGGCTGCGGCAATTACTACCAGCTGGAGAGATCATCAAATTAATATTATTGATACTCCTGGGCACGTAGACTTCACCATCGAAGTGGAACGCTCGATGCGGGTGTTGGATGGTGTAGTTGCTGTTTTCTGTTCAGTCGGTGGTGTACAGCCCCAGTCAGAAACAGTATGGCGTCAGGCAGACCGATACAAAGTGCCCCGCATTGCCTTTATCAACAAGATGGATCGCACTGGTGCGAACTTCTACAAAGTTCACGATCAGATGCGCGATCGCCTGCGGGCTAATGCGATTGCCATTCAGTTGCCCATCGGTGCGGAAAATGAATTTCAAGGTATTGTTGACCTGGTAGGGATGCGTGCCTTCATTTACACCAACGATAAAGGTACTGACATTCAGGAAACTGAAATTCCTGCTGATTTGGCAGACAAAGCAGCAGAATACCGCGAAAAGCTAGTAGAAGCAGTAGCAGAAGCCGACGATGAGCTAATGACCAAGTACTTCGACGGTGAAGAACTCACCGAAGAAGAAATTCGCTTTGGTCTACGCAAAGGCACAGTTGCAGGTACGATTGTGCCTGTACTGTGCGGTTCAGCCTTCAAAAACAAAGGCGTACAGTTGATGTTGGATGGCGTGGTAGATTACCTGCCCGCACCAATTGACGTTGCTGCTATTCAAGGTACTCTGCCAAATGGTGATACCGTTGAGCGCAGTGCTGATGACACTCAACCGCTATCTGCCCTGGCATTTAAGATTATGGCTGACCCCTACGGTCGTCTGACTTTTGTGCGTGTATACTCCGGTGTGCTGAAGAAGGGCAGTTATGTCATGAATGCTACCAAGGGCAAGAAAGAACGGATTTCCCGTCTGGTAGTTCTAAAGGCAGACGACCGTATCGACGTAGAAGAACTGCGGGCTGGTGACTTGGGAGCCGCTTTGGGCTTGAAAGACACCCTCACAGGTGATACCCTGTGCGACGAAGGCTCACCAGTAATTCTGGAATCTCTGTTTATTCCAGAGCCGGTAATCTCGGTAGCGGTAGAACCCAAAACCAAGAACGACATGGACAAGCTGTCCAAGGCTCTGCAATCACTATCGGAAGAAGACCCGACCTTCCGCGTCAGCGTTGACCCCGAAACCAACCAAACCGTGATTGCGGGAATGGGTGAATTACACCTGGAAATTCTCGTAGACCGGATGTTGCGGGAATTTAAGGTAGAAGCTAACGTTGGTGCCCCGCAGGTAGCTTACCGCGAAACAATTAAGAAGGCTGTCACTAGAGTTGAAGGCAAATTTATCCGTCAAAGTGGTGGTAAAGGTCAATACGGGCACGTAGTGATTGACGTAGAACCAGGTGAACCCGGAAGCGGTTTTGAATTTGTCTCCAAAATTGTCGGTGGTGTCGTACCCAAAGAGTACATCGGACCGGCGGAAGCAGGTATGAAAGACACCTGTGAATCTGGTATTTTAGCTGGGTATCCCCTAATTGACATCAAAGCAACACTAGTCGATGGTTCTTACCACGACGTAGACTCTTCAGAAATGGCATTCAAAATTGCTGGTTCAATGGCCATCAAAGAAGCAGCAATGAAGGCTAATCCTGTCCTGCTAGAGCCTATGATGAAGGTTGAGGTAGAAGCTCCAGAAAACTTCCTAGGGGATGTAATGGGCGACCTCAATTCCCGTCGCGGACAAATTGAAGGCATGGGATCGGAGCAAGGTGTTGCCAAAGTAACTGCTAAAGTACCATTGGCAGAAATGTTTGGCTATGCTACCGATATCCGCTCAAAGACCCAAGGTCGGGGCATCTTCTCGATGGAGTTTAGCCACTACGAAGAAGTGCCTCGCAACGTAGCTGAGGCAATCATTGCTAAAAGCAAAGGGAACGCTTAACTAGAAAAGGAAACGAAGCACTCATGGCACGCGCAAAGTTTGAAAGGACTAAACCCCACGTCAACATTGGTACTATTGGACACGTTGACCACGGTAAAACCACATTGACCGCAGCTATCACCATGACCTTGGCTGCATTAGGTCAGGCTCAGGCAAAAGCCTACGACCAAATCGATAACGCTCCTGAAGAAAAGGCACGCGGTATCACCATCAACACCGCTCACGTAGAGTATGAAACCAATGATCGTCACTATGCTCACGTGGACTGCCCTGGACACGCTGACTATGTGAAAAACATGATCACTGGTGCGGCTCAGATGGACGGAGCTATCCTAGTGGTTTCCGCCGCTGATGGTCCTATGCCCCAAACCCGTGAGCATATCCTGCTAGCTAAGCAAGTAGGTGTTCCCAACCTGGTAGTCTTCTTGAACAAAGAAGACATGGTGGATGACGAAGAACTGCTGGAACTAGTAGAACTCGAAGTCCGCGAACTTCTCTCTAGCTACGATTTCCCCGGCGACGATATCCCCATAGTCAAGGGTTCTGGTCTGCAAGCTCTGGAAAAAATGACTGCATCTCCCAAAACCGCACGCGGTGAAGATTCGTGGGTAGATAAAATCTACGAACTGATGGATGCGGTAGACTCCTACATCCCCACCCCCGAACGAGCTGTGGATCAGCCCTTCTTGATGGCAGTGGAAGACGTGTTCACCATCACAGGTCGTGGTACTGTGGCTACAGGGCGGATTGAGCGCGGTAAAGTCAAAATTAACGATACCGTTGAGCTAGTGGGTATTAGAGATACTCGCAGCACCACCGTTACCGGGATCGAGATGTTCAAGAAGAGTCTTGATGAAGGTATGGCTGGTGACAACGCAGGTCTGCTGCTGCGCGGTCTTAAGAAAGATGATATTGAGCGTGGTATGGTTCTGGCTAAACCCGGTTCCATCACCCCCCATACCCAATTTGAAGGTGAAGTGTACGTATTAACCGAAAAAGAAGGCGGTCGGAAGACTCCTTTCTTCCCTGGTTATCGTCCTCAGTTCTATGTACGTACCACCGATGTAACCGGAACTATCAAGAGCTTCACCGCTGACGATGGTAGCGCTGCAGAAATGGTAATGCCTGGTGACCGGATCAAAATGACTGTGGAACTGATCAACCCGATCGCTATTGAGCAAGGTATGCGCTTTGCTATCCGCGAAGGTGGTCGTACCATCGGTGCTGGTGTTGTATCCAAAATCCTCAAGTAGTACCCTAGTACTTTAATTTAGTACACAGGAGCAGAGCAGGCACAGCTTGCCTCTCTGCTCTTTTCAACGTCCATCCCACAATTGGGGATTTGGGATTTTAGACCCAATCCCAAATCTCCAGTCGCAAATCTAAAATATCCAACAGAACCTGGAAAACTTAAAATGGCAACTCTACAGCAGCAAAAGATTCGCATCCGCTTACAAGCTTTTGACCGGCGCTTACTTGATACCTCTTGTGAGAAGATTGTTGATACTGCCAACCGGACAAATGCTACCGCTATTGGTCCGATTCCTTTACCTACAAAACGCCGCATTTACTGCGTGCTGCGATCGCCTCACGTAGATAAGGATTCTCGCGAACATTTTGAAACTCGCACTCATCGCCGGATTATTGATATCTATCAACCCTCTTCCAAAACTATTGATGCTCTGATGAAGCTAGATTTGCCATCAGGTGTAGACATCGAAGTCAAACTGTAATTTAGTCCCTAGTCATTAGTGATTAGTGATTAGTGATTAGTCAGTATCTGTCTCAAATCGTCCTGTCATTAGCAGGCTGAAAACTTGACTATTGACTAAAGATACATGAATTTTCATGTCATCAACAAATAAAAAGTAGATTTCCCTAAATATTAATTGGATTTGCCCTAGAGAATTAACTCGGAGGGCACTTTTATTAATCAGAAAATGATAAGATATACACTAAGTACGGGAAAGGCTGAGAATAATACCTTTTAGGATTAGAAATTTTATTAACCTAACAATGACATTTTCTTCTAAAATCGCCGTTCGCGAACTACCCCTGTTCCCGTTACCGGAAGTAGTTCTCTTTCCCACTAGACCTTTACCGTTGCACATTTTTGAGTATCGCTACCGAATCATGATGAACACGATTCTGGAAAGCGATCGCCGGTTCGGGGTACTAATGTACGACCCTGTACAGGGCACAATTGCTAATGTAGGCTGTTGTGCAGAAGTTGTTCACTACCAGCGGCTACCGGATGACCGGATGAAAATGCTAACTTTAGGACAGCAAAGGTTTCGCGTCCTAGAGTATGTCCGGGAAAAGCCTTACCGCGTTGGTTTGGTCGAGTGGATAGAAGACAACCCCCCTAGTAAGGATTTACGCCCTTTGGCAACAGATGTAGAACAATTACTACGGGATGTTGTGCGACTATCAGCCAAATTAACCGAACAAACTATCGAACTACCAGAAGACCTACCCGATTTACCTACAGAATTATCCTACTGGGTAGCAAATAACCTCTATGGTGTGGCTGGAGAACAGCAAGCTTTGCTGGAAATGCAAGATACTGCTCAGAGACTGGAACGGGAGGTAGAAATTTTAACTTCTACTCGCAATCACCTAGCAGCGCGTACAGTTCTCAAGGATACCTTTACAGACCCACTTAAGTGAAATTACAGACGCGAGTCATATCGCGTCTGCACCTCTCAAACTTCTTAACTCTCAGGATTAATGGGTAGTACATTGTAACTGCCAAATATTTTGAGGACTTCCGTGTGAGTAGTTAATTCTGCTAACGCTGAAGGCATAGGTGGGATTGTAGCATCTGCTTCTAAATCAATAAAAAATAAGTAATCACCGAGCGATCGCTTGCTGGGACGAGACTCAATCCGGCTGAGATTAATTCCCAGGTGAGCAAATACTTGTAAAGGCTTCACTAATGCCCCTGGGACATTAGCGGGTACGCTAAAAGCTAGAGAAGTATGACTAGCACAGGAACCAGATGGGGAGTGGATCGCAGGCGAATCTTTTTGACTTACCACCCAAAAGCGAGTACAATTTTCTGGATGGTCGTTAATTGCCTTGGCAAGTATAGGTAAATTATACAGTTGAGCGGCGCGTTGTGATGAAATCGCAGCAGCGGTAATTTCCTGTTCTAAATGCTGTAGCGCCTCCGTAGTAGAATTACTAACAATTAACTGCACTTGCGGTAAAAACTGCTCTAACCATCCTTGACACTGTGCTAAACCTTGAGGGTGAGAATAGACAGTTTTAATATCCTGGAAACTAGTAGCACAAGAAATTAAGGCATGGGTGATCGGCATTACCAATCCTAACTGAATTTGTAAATTATCCAGTTGCCAGATGGTATCCATTGTCATTGTTACACTACCTTCCAGAGAATTTTCTGCAGGAACGACACACAAATTTGTTTCTCCCTTGGCAGTAGCTCGCAGAGTTTGGGCAATACTGGGATAGGGACATAACATAGTTTGTTGTCCCTGATTTTTAGCAAGCAAAAGCGCGTACATTATTGCTGCTTGTTCTGTGTAAGTACCAGCCGGACCTAAATGTGCAATCGATATGGTCATGGGGTATAACCTTTCAAGGCTTGATTTTTTTCTAACACCTGCTAATTTTTCTGAACACAATGATACAGTTGGTACCTGTATTCCCCAGCAGAAGCACGTTTTGTTTGGGTAGATAGACAATTTTGCGACTCTAAATCAACTGTAGTCCGAAAATCCACTAACCATAGATCCAAGGGTCGCGGTATTTGCTTTAAGGTTTCTGCAAAGACTTTTGCTGATTCAGTATAACTTTTAGTTTGAGAATCACGGTGTAATAAGAAAAACTGCCAGTCCTGGCTAGTCACCGAAGTACTAGACTGGTTTTTCTTGAATTCCCAAGCTAAACCCATCATCCTTCCCGTTTGTCCGTGGTGTTTATGGGTAGTAGCAATTAAAACTGGAACCTGAGATGCTTTTTGGATTATCGGTGCGAGAATATCAGGACGGTGGTTTTGTAAGTACCCCAGATTCCCCACCATTGTCAGTCCCCCGCAAAATACCATCAGAAAAATAATCGCTACAGATGCTTGAGCATTTTTCAGCAGTGTAAATCGTGGGAGTTTGTCTGCTTGCTGCTTTTGGGATTGCCAACACCCTGCTAACGACGCTCCTAACAACAGAATTATCGCTGGGGCACAGACATATTGAAACCGTGCCGCTAGAGTTAAATCCATTCCCAGACCGTAGGTAAAAACCAAAAAGGTGGCGATCGCACCCACAACGTATCCCAAAAACCCTTGGGTAACCAGATGAGTATCAGGATTTTGCTGTTGTTGCTTCAGACCATAAACTAAATAGGGTAAAGCCACCAATAAAAACAAAACCGTGATGGTGCTACTAACAATTACCAACCAAAGAGGGAGGTTTGTCGCCGCTGTGGGTAACAATACCAATATGCTAATTAACCACAGCAGCAGTCTAGCTAGAGGTGCTAATAAATCAACTCGTGGGTTAGCGTCACTCACCCAAGTAGTTGGTTCACTACCAGCAATCATTTGCAAGGCTGGTATCCAGACTAAGCATCCCACCAGAGTACCCGCAGCCACTACCCAGATCCGCCACCAATAACCTTGTACTAGGGCAAATTTATCTTGCTGTATGTGCCTTAAAGCTTGTCCTAGTAACACCAACCCTTGCGCTACCAAACCTAGGACAAAAAAATAATGGGTTGCTATCCCCAAACTATTAACAACTACCCAAGTCAAACATATCCACACAGGTAGAGGTTGACGACGGTTAATATCCCTGATTGCTGTAATAAAACAACACAAAGAGCCAATCAGCAGTAAAATTACTAAGGTATAATGGCGTGCTTCTCTGCCTAGAAATACAGTATAGGGTGACATTGCCATGATAGCCGCTGCCATTTGTCCTACCAATCGGGAACGAAAAGCTAGACAGCCAAGAGCAAACATGGCAGGAATAGATATAATCCCCAGTAAAGCACTGAGCGATCGCGCTGCCCAAATTGATGCACTTCCCCCCACAGTGGGGAAAATTTTCATCCATAAATGGGCAAGGACAAAATATACCGGGGGATGGGTACTCTCGCTAAACAACCGCTGGACAACATCACTCATTTCCTTACTAGGGTTAGGTTGCAGCGGTTGTAACAGCACATCCCCACTAATGACTTGATTCAGGGGTACGATATGAAAACTGTTACCTAGGCTAAAAGTTATCGTGGCACATTCGTCAGTCCAAGGGGGTAAAGATGCCAAATTTGTGAAGCGTAGCCACGTACCAATTATCATCCATAGCAGTAACAACAATTTAGTCATTAGTCATTAGTTATTAGTTATTAGTTATTAGTTATTAGTTATTAGTCCCTATACTCTAGATGTTCTTAATATCAAAGCTAACTACTTTCTGGCTCCTATGATTATTTATAAGTCAATCAAAGTGCTGAATATGCTGTGAAAGAAGTGCAGCAAAAAGCTGTATAACTGCCAGGTTTTACAAAAAATTTTACAAATTATTAATAAACTGGAGTTTAATGTTGATTAAGCCGAAAAATTGTTAATTATCTTACAATTTTACAGCAGCCCTCAAATGTCATATCAATTATCAAAAGACTGTCACATCCCGGCGGAAAAAATCACAAAAATTAACTTCTGGGTATTTTCAGCACCTGCTCCTTAAGGAATACACAAAATTGACCAAAAAATCATTACAATTATTAAAGAGGTTTTACAAGCAGGTCATGCCTACTCGGTTTACTGCGTCCCAATCAGTGGAAATTGCTGTACCACAACAGCCTATTCCCATTCAACACTACTTACGCCAACCGCAAAGGTTAGTTAATGCTCTAGTTGACCCCACCCGGATTCAGGTGTTGTCGGAGGAAGTGTTTCGTCTGAAAATGCGTCCTCTAAGTTTTCTGACCGTGAGCATTCAACCTAGTGTAGATATGCGAGTCTGGGCAGAATCGAATGGCAAGCTTAATTTAAGCTCGGTAGGTTCAGAAATCCTAGGGTTTGAGTATATAAATCAGCGCTTTGCTTTGAATTTACAAGGGCATTTATCTCCCTACCAGTTGACTAGTGGTACTTACCTACGCGGAAAAGCAGATTTAGAAGTGCAGGTGGATATTCCACCACCTTTGGTATTTACACCCACTCCGATTTTAGAGGCTGCGGGTAATGGTTTACTAAAGAGTGTTTTATTGACGATAAAGCAACGATTGTTACATCAACTTTTGGTAGATTACCGGCGTTGGGTAACAGCACAAACTACAGTAACAGGTATTGGTGATAACAGCGAAGATTTACCAATAAATTGGGGACGCTTGGACTAGGGAATAAGGTAACTAGGAGAAGTTGGATAAAATAAATTACCCATTACCTATTACCCATTACTCATTCCCTGAATTTGACATGGACGAAAGGATTGCCGATGTAAGCGAGAAGGTCCATGTTGGAGTAGTGCTTGCAGATGCTTTTGGCTACCATAACCCTTATTCCGCTTTAAGTCGTACATCGGGTACTTAGTATCGAGACGCACTAATAAATCGTCACGCCAAACTTTAGCAATAATGCTTGCGGAAGCAATGGTTAGAGAACGAGAGTCACCCTTGACGAGTGTTTCTTGGGGGACTGATAAATCTGGAATCCGCTGATTGCCATCAATCCAGCAAATATCAGGTTGTAGTGGGAGTTTTACTACAGCCCGTTTCATTGCCAACAAGGTAGCCTGTAATATATTTAACCTGTCAATTTCAGCAACGGAAGCATAGCCTATTTGCCAATCTACTGCTAGGTTGACAATCTCCTGTGCCAGCTTTTTTCTGCGTGCAGCAGACAACTTTTTACTGTCGTTAATTTGGAAAGCGACCAGTTGCGGTAAAGCTTCCTGGGGTAAAATGACTGCTGCTGAGACCACAGGACCAAACAAAGCACCCCGTCCCACTTCATCTACTCCGGCAATTATTCCAGAAATAGTTAAAGATGGGGACAATTCCAACCAAGTTGATTCAGTCAATGTATAAGTATAGGCTCTGGATTGTGTAAGAGGATTTGAAATTTTGGATAAGAAATCCAAAATCTCAAATCTCAAATCTAAAATTCCGTGCTGCTAGCAGAGGAACGACGACGACGACGACGGACTCCAGAGGAACTGGTACTAGTTTCACTATCCGATAACTCAACCTCTGAAGGCTGGAAGGATATTGGGGATAATGTCTCTTCTTCTGGTTCTGGTGGTTCCGCTGTAGCGACGCTTGTCTGTGGTGTGACTATCGTTGCTGCTGAGGTAGATAAAACTTCATCTGTAGCAGCTTCTCCTGGGAAGGTGACGTTAATAATTACCGACTTGGGATTTTTGACCTCACGACCTAAGCGTAGTAGGGGTGAAACACCCATCAGAGCGTAAATATCTTGTTCGTCACTGGTCATTTCTACAGAGACAATTTCTGGTGGTTCGACAACAGGTTTAATCGGCTCTGGTTTTGTGGGTTTGCTGCGATCGCGGTCTGATCTTTCAATCCAGCTAGCTTTAGGAGAGGGAATTTCTGGGACAATTGGCAAGTCAGCTTCCGGCTCAAAGTCCGCATCTGGATCGTTGGGGGAAGGAGAACCCAGTCGTGACGATTCTACCCCACCATTTATCCGAGTTTGGCGGCGACGAACACGGCGTTTGTTATGGTCTTCCCCTAGTTCCTGATAGCTGGGATGGTTCAGTAGATTCAGTGCTGTCAAATCAGCGTCGTATTCAAATGCTTCCCCCTGACCTTTCAAACTTTCTCGTGGTTCCGTCATCCGGGAGACGACGGTTGTCCGGGGTTCCTTTTGTGGTGATAGAGGTAAAACACGCTCTGGGACTTCGCTGATGTTGGGGACACGGGGTTCAGTTTCTCCCGGTAAGTGGACGACGTGACCTAAACCGCTACAGGTGGGACAGGTGTGTCCAAATAGTTCGTAAACATTTTGACCTTGACGTTTACGGGTTAGTTCCACCAGACCCAGTTCCGTCAGTTGGGCAATTTGCGGACGTGCTTTGTCTGCTTTCAGGGCTTTGTTGAAGTGTTCCAACACTTGCAGTTGGTCACGTCGTGATTCCATATCAATAAAATCTACAACAATCACACCCGCAATATTACGGAGGCGTAATTGCCGCGCGATTTCTGTAGCAGCTTCACAATTTGTCCACAGAACTGTTTCTCTAGCAGTAGCTGAGCGGGTGAAGGAACCGGAGTTGACATCAATTACGGTTAAGGCTTCCGTGGGTTCAATAATAATATAACCACCGGAGGGTAAGTCTACTCTCGGTTTGACGGCTTCACGAATTGCGGCATTGACACGGAAGTATTCTAGAATTGGCGAGCGATCGCGGTGGTGGTCAATTAACAACCCTTGGGGAGTTTGACCACCACTCCAGTTTGCCAAGTACTGTTTGACCCGCTTTAATCCGGTACTGGAGTCTACCACAATGCGGTTGACATCGGCACCGTACATATCACGTAATACCCGCTGGATAAAATCATCATCCCGGTTGAGTAAGGCTGGTGGACGGGAGGAATGAGCTTCTTGCTGGATGGCTTCCCATTGCTTTTGTAAAGCTTCTAAATCTTCGATAATCGCTTCTTCTGGCTTACCTTCGGCTTCGGTTCGCACCAGTAAACCCATACCTGCGGGTTTGATTAAAATTGCTAACGCTCTTAAACGGTTGCGTTCGTTTTCATTCTTGATTCGACGGGACAAATTGACTCCCCGTCCGTAGGGCATTAAGACTACGTAACGACCGGGTAAAGTAATATTACCTGTGAGCCTGGGTCCTTTTGTCCCCGTTGGCTCCTTCATTACTTGCACCAACACTTTCTGTTGGGGTGTGAGTAATTCTGTAATTGCTGCCGATGTTTTTCTCAGCTTCAATGGACCGAGGTCGCTGACGTGAATAAAGCCATTCCGTTCTGGATCACCAATATTAACAAAGGCTGCATCAATTCCCGGTAGTACATTTTCCACCACCCCTAAATAAATATCGCCGATTTGGTGATGTCCCGTGGCAACGACTAGTTCTTGAATTTGGTCTTCCGAAAATACTGCAGCAATCTGATGCTGTTCAGCAATGATAATTTGTTTTGGCATTCAATTTCCTCAATATTTGGCAGTTAACGAAGGGTCTGGAGGTGATTTTTCCTCTCACTTTTACAAACCACAATCGGTACTGCTATTAATAAAAATTGCTAAATTACTCTCAAGAGTAAAAAGCTATTTCAGCTTTCCTCACATTTGAAACCCTGGATTCTGACTGCATAGCTGCATCCTGTTGTCAGCAACTACAGCAACCGTTTTTGTTCTTTATATTTGTGACAACACTGTTCCCAAAAACCCGGACAAAATTGCCCCAAAAGATTAGTTTTTTTTTAGCTAACACTTGCTAGCTTGTTTATCTTTGTGGTAATTAGAGGTTCTGAGGACATAGCTTCTATCCTCTGGTAATAATCTTGAGGATTACTTGCTAAATGGTTATTCATAACCCAGGTTGTACAGACTGACAGACCACTGGTTCAGAACATCTGCACTTTTTTATCTTGACTAATTTTGGGTTGGTTTGCATAGGTATTTAGCGAACTATTTCCCAGCTGTGTCAGTGGGAATCCTGAGTTTTAACCAGACATATGCGCTCTTGTTGTGAGCTACTCCAGCTATTGTTGCATTTATGCAGCCAACTAGGAAAGCTCAAAAGGCGTCACAATTTCTGATTAGAAGGTACTGATTACCTAGCTCTTAGTTGTGAGCGTTGAGTTTTTAAGTCAGTACAGGCACTTGTATAAGCAGGCTAACGGCAGAAAGCACTTAGCAAAGCGAAGTTCCCCGTAGGCTTTAGAAAGCACCCTCACTGGCTCCTCAGTACTCCTTAACTGCGGAACCTGGGCATTTTTTTATTGTCTGTTTTCCAGACAATAAGAGAAGCTGACTATGCCTGCTGTTGGTCGCTGATTCACTTTCAGGGGTGAAGAAAGAGTGTTTTCAATGTTATTGCGTCAGCTTCTGTGGGAAAATAACCCGCTTAATTCCACTCAAATACCTTCAGTCTACCGCCCTGAAAATCAGGGTAGTGAAGCAGTTGACTCAATGCAGCGCAAAGCAAAAATTTCTCTTCATCCAATTTTAACGCAAGCCTGGGAAAAATCAATTACTACTCATCGAAAAAATGGGTTTGAAACCCCGTCCTATAAATTAACTGCTCAAACTTCAGCTTGGAGTATCAACTGCTGGCGATGGATGTGTAGCAGTTGAAATTCTACACCAGCTACATGTTCCAGCATAATCATCAGATGATCTGGTCGCAGTATATGACCATCATGGTTCAAACTACCGACATAGCGTAAAATCACTTCTGGGTATTGTGTACTCCTTGGCAAGTCTATGATTTCCAACTCAAACAACCGCTGACGCAAATTGACCACATGGGTTTTCCCGGACTTGGTGGTTTGGGAGCTACAAATCTCCACAGCATTGTTAATCGCATTCACCCAGTCTTGCCAAGTTTGGGTACTTGCTTCCTCTAGTGCAGCAACAGTAATTAAATACTCTGCTTTCTCCAATGCTTGGTTAGCGGAGGGAGTTTTCAGGGGAAGTTCTTCCCAATGGTAGATGGGAATATCTTCGGGTAATGCGATGCTCAACTTAGCTGTAAAAGTCTCTCCATCTAGCGGTTGCGTCAACTCAAAATCGACGATTTCACCGCTGCTGGTAGCGCCTAAAGTCAAAGCACTGGCTACAGAAATGCGGGGTGTAGGATGATACCCTCCTGTAAAAGCCACTGGCAATGCAGCCCGGCGTATTGCTCTGTCGAAAAGCCTGATTAAATCTAGATGACTGAGTAGTGCCATATCCCCCTGTTTACCAAACCAGACCCGCAGCCGCTGAACCTTAGTAGTATTGGGTACAAATTGCCCCGTAAATTCTGGGATAGGTAAGGGAGGAATTACCACATTGTGACCGAAATCAGTACCACACACACCGCAGTGAGAACAACCATCAAAGGAACAATCTGGAACGGTTGCGGCTTCTTTGGCGCGTTGTAAGTCTTCTTTGAGCCACTTTTTAGCAATCCCTGTGTCGATGTGGTCCCAAGGTAAAGGTGCATCCAGGGAGGCTTCGGGGTTTTTGCCAGCCATCACATTCCATTCACCCTGTTCCACTAGGCGATATTTCCAAGTCAAGCCAGCTTCGGCTATTGCTTGTCCCCAGGCAGTAAATGCCCGATCTACACTGTCATACCAGGAGTCCATCATAGCACCCAATTCCCAAGCGCGACGCAGCACTTTACCAAGAGAGCGATCGCCCCGACCGATAAAATCTTCTATAGCTGAGATTTTTACGTCGGTAAAATTAGCTTTTACGCCTTTAAGCTTGCGGAAGGCTTGGCGTAGTAGTTGTTGTTTGCGTTGAAATTCGCTAGTAGAAACGGAGTGCCATTGAAAGGGTGTATGGGGTTTGGGGGTAAAGTTAGAAATTGTGATGTTAAAATTCAACAGTTTTCTCCCTTTAGCCCGACATTCGCGCTGCAACCAACTGACTGTTTCGGCAATCCCCAACACATCGGCATCGGTTTCCCCTGGTAAACCAATCATGAAGTAGAGCTTGATTTTATCCCAACCTTGTTCCCAAGCTGTTTTCACACCCCGGAGTAATTCTTCGTTAGTCAAACCCTTATTGACGATATCACGAAGGCGTTGGGTGCCTGCTTCTGGTGCAAAAGTCAGACCGCTAGCCCTTGTACCGCCGAGAATATTGGCGATGTTTTCATCAAACCTGTCTACTCGTTGGCTAGGGAGGGACAGGGAGATATTTTCATTTTTCAGACGGTTTTTGATTTCCACCCCAACTGCCGGTAAGGACAAATAATCCGAACAGCTCAGGGACAGTAGAGAAAACTCATTGTATCCCGTTGCCCGCATTCCCTGCTCAATGGCATTTACTACCTGCGATGGTTCCACATCCCTGGCTGGACGGGTGAGCATTCCTGGTTGGCAGAAACGACAGCCACGGGTACACCCCCGGCGAATTTCCATCGTCAGGCGATCGTGGACTGTTTCGGTGTAGGGGACTAACCCGATAGAATATGCTGGTATAGGGGTAGCAACCCGGCGCAGAATTCGTTGAGGAACTTCCGGACGGTGGGGATGAACTGAGCCATCCTCTGCCATTTCATAGAATTGGGGTACATATACACCCGGTATTTGTGCTAAATCCAGTAACAATTCTTGGCGACTCAATCCGGCTTTTTTCCCTTCTTCTAAGACCAAGCCGATTTCTGGTAACAGTTCTTCACCATCTCCCAGGGCAACAAAGTCTAAAAAATCGGTATAAGGTTCAGGGTTGGATGTCGCTGTCTGTCCCCCGGCAAAAATTAGGGGATATTTGGTGTCAGCACTTAACCTCTCTTGCCATGTCAGCGGGATACCCGCTAGGTCCAACATTTCTAGAATGTTGGTTGCGCCTAATTCGTAACTTAGGCTAAAGCCTAGAATGTCAAACTCCACTAAAGGTTGCCTTGATTCTACGGCAAACAGAGGTGTTGTCGTTGCTCGTAGTTTTGCGGACAGGTCTGGTGCGGGTAAATAGGCGCGATCGCATAGCTGACGGGGTTGGGCATTCAATATGTTGTAGAGTATGATATGCCCTAAATTCGATGCACCGACTTCATACAGTTCTGGATAGGTTAATACCCAACGCACTGTTGCGGTATTCCAAGGCTTGTGTACGGCTCCCAACTCGTTACCTAAGTAACGGGCTGGTTTGTGGATATCTGGTGTGATTAATTTTTCTACTGCAACAGCCACTGTGCGTTCTTGGTAGCTTCTCACCTCCCAGATTATCACGCTTTTCGGAGGTTAGGACATTGCTATGTTCTTCGCTCCGGAAGACGGTGCATTCTAGAGAGCCTTGGAATTTGAGCCATTCTCCTAGGTGATGGATTCAGCAAATGCTGCTTTGCTGTCAAAAATCTCAAATACCCGGTCTAATTGGGTAACTTCAAAGATAATTCTCATTGCTGGGGAGACACAGCAAAGGCTAAAGCGCTTTTTTAAGTCTTGAGACATCTTGAGTCCAGACACTAACGCCATCAAACCAGCGCTATCCAATGATTCCACTTTTTCCAAATCTACTAATAAGATGGAATTTTCAGCTTGGCTAACTGCTGTGGTGAGTTCTTGTTGGAACTCGCTAGCATTGGAGGCATTAATACACCCTTGGGGACTAATTACCGTAATTTTTGGATAGTCTAGAATAGTTTGCATCTTTTTTTCCTATTTTTTATTTAATGAAAAGCAACGCTAGATGTATTTGACGATAAACTTTTTTTTCTGCCATCGACCATTAGGGTGACTGTTCTTTGCGGAATCTTTATTCTGACTCCGCATTTGTTTAAAGTTTTTTATAAGTATTTATCCGTATATTGTATTTTAATATACGAAATCCTGACAGATTAGTCAAAGTAAATTTTCGTAATTAAACATAGTAAAACTATTTATTCAGATGATTATTAGCATAATTTTGCTGATAATTAGCACAAATTACCGAAATTTTCTTTTAATTTAAGATTTACCGCCGTCCTTACCCTAATTGACCAAAAGGCTGTAGTCCCAAATTTTAGTGATCTAAATCACTAGGGTACACAGATTGAGATCACGTTTAATCGCAAATTAACTATAGATAATAATAAACAAATTAACGCGCTATTTGTTGTCTATGCAAAGTAAATGTAGCATTCGTCAATTGGTAGAGAAAGCTTTGTTTATTAGAAAGTTAACTCCCGACATTGAAAACGAAATAAACTTTGAATTAACTCAACAAGGATTTATTTCTGATGTAGATTATGAAGCCTTGGAGTTATTAATGGCAGAAATGGATGCAGGACGAATTCAACTAGTTCCTAGTATGTAATTGTGATGACTAGATGTAATTTTCCTTGAGGTAAAACAACAAGTTTATCCTGAAAAAATTACGACACCAAAGTGTGCAGCAGGCAATAGTGCCCCAATTGCTAAAAGATTAAAGATATCCTCTGGTTCGCTTTTCCAATTATTTGTCCACTATCTTTTATATTTTCTTACTAGCATTGGTGTTAAGTATTTGTACTTATTTTGTCCAAATAACAGTGATTTTTCCAGCGCCATGCAGATTCCTCAAAACCTAGAGAAAATCCCTATTTATTTATATGTTTATTACAGGTTTAATGAAGGGCTTGCAATCTCTAGGTTTGAGTCTCAAATTACCCAAAACTCATCCGCGATGGATATTCTGGAACGGATGTAGGAATATGGTAATAGTGGCAAAAGATAAGATATAAAAACATTATTGTTGATGTCTTAGCTTGTTACTGTTTAGTTGTTGTATAGTCTTGCCAAACTAGATTAATAAAGTGATGGAGTTGCTGCTTAGCTATTAGTTCCTGTTCTGAAGATTCCAAAGCTAGCATCTGTGTTAATAAAGGAATTACTTCCACATCCATTGCGGGTCTAAATAAACTTATCGGCCATAGTAAGTCAGAGCAAGAACTGAGGTCTGTCAGTTGTGAATCTTGATCAACTAAAGTGACCAGTACCAAAGGACGCACCCAACATAACTGACGAGAAGGCACAACTTGAACGACTTCTGCATATAAGCGACTATCCCGATGTTCTAAAAAAACAATTTGTCGGGCTTGCAAGCCAATAGAGCTATCCATAGATGTTTATACACTATTAGTCAACCAGTATGGGCATCTCCAGGAGGAAAAACCCTTAAATACTGACATCACCACACTAGCACCCTGCTGCTTTTGTATTTTATAGGGAATGGGGTATGGGGCATGGGTTTCACAAAGATGAGGCAAAAGCGGAGATAGCTTCCCTACTACGATCCACGCAGATCGGCTAAAATAAATTAATAAGTGTTAAGCAAAAGCTGAAAAAACACCTTGTTGTAGTCGATAACGCTAAGAGCAAACAGCCGTGTCAGTCGAAACCATAGAGAAGCGTTCCACATCCCGCAAGCTCGCCCCTAGGTATCGAGTTTTGCTCCATAACGACAGCTACAACCCGATGGAGTATGTGGTGCAAGTTCTGATGAACACTGTGCCGAGTCTCTCTCAGCCCCAAGCTGTCAGTATTATGATGGAAGCTCATACTAACGGTATAGCGTTAGTGATTACCTGCGCTCAGGAACCTGCTGAGTTCTATTGCGAAACCTTGAAAAATCATGGTCTGACCAGCACAATTGAACCTGACGAATAGCAGGTAAAAGCATTGCCATGCAGCAGCCCCGGCAATCGGACAACAGGTCGCGTTTAGGTGAGTCTCCAGCCCCCATCAGGCTAGGGTGCTTTGTTTTAACTTTGTTGTTGCTTTGGGCGCCATTTGCTGCGCCTATTTATTTATTGGTGGATGATACCAACTGGGAGAGTATCATCACTATGGTGTTGCTTTATGGGGAATTTATCTTCCTAGTTAGGTTGTGGGGCAAATATGTCTACAAGCAACCCAGAATTTTACGAGATTATGGCTTAAAATTCACTGGGCGGAATGGAGCCGATTTGCTGCGTGGTTTAGTTTTTGGCATCATAATTGTTCTGAGTTTATTTGGGTTAGAAGGATTGCTTGGTTGGCTGGTCTGGCAGCAAGGGGAGGTTTTTTTACCCTCCCTGATTCTCGAAGGACTGGTGGTCAGCTTAGGTGTTGGTTTTGCCGAAGAATTATTATTTCGCGGCTGGCTGCTAGATGAATTGCAACGAGACTATGGTCTAACCAAAGCCGGTTGGCTAAATGCGCTATTATTTGCCTTACTACACTTTATTAAGCCATTTTCCGAAATTCTTCGCACCCTGCCTCAATTTGCCGGGTTATTTTTGTTAGGTTTGACACTGGTATGGGCAAAACGCTGGCGTCGGGGACGCTTGGGTTTACCTATAGGATTCCACGCTGGCTTAGTTTGGGGTTACTACATTATTAATGTCGGCAGCCTAATTAAATACAGCAACACTGTTCCGGAATGGGTGACTGGGATTAACAGCAATCCTTTAGCAGGTGTTGTCGGCTTAGTCTTTTTAAGCGCTATTGCTCTGATGGTAAGGAAGCTAGCGATGTCAGGGAAGACTCCACAGAGAACTCCTGATAGATTGACACTCCCACCTTCATCTTAATTCCGGTGGTAAATTTGTCACTAGGTCACTAGGTCACTGGTTCATTGCTGCGATCGCTTTTTGTATATAAATAAAATTAATTGAATTCTATTTTTACTTTGAAATTTAAAAATTACAAATCTTCATCCAAATTGTAAAGATTTTTTCTTAATTGAGAATGGCGTCAATTATTCACGTATTGACAGGACTTTCAGGAATTGGTACTATTTTCATAATCTCGGCGGCGTATGACAAAACTCAAAAAAGCTAATAAATTGTAATATTTTGTAATAACAGACTGCTGAAATCACGCATAAATCAAGCTAAATAACTATCAGAGTCCTATCGCAATAAAAATTAATAGATGAAGATTTAGTGTGTGTGAGAAGGGGGATTGACGAGATAACTTTTTTATAGTAAATATGCGAGCAAACAAATCGACCGTGGGTTTTGTGATGGGAAAGACATTCGTAGTTGCAATCTGTGGAGTTTGATGAGGATTACCCATCAGAAACACAAGTTCCCAGTAAACAGGCTCGCTCCAAATTAACCCCGGTTAAATTTGCGCCTTCTAATTCAGCACACAGTAAATTAGCGCCTGTGAGATTTGCCCCGGCGAGATTTGCGCCTCGCAGGTCGGCTTCCTCTAGGTTTGCTTCGCTCAACAAAGCCCCTTGCAAATCTGCCCGACTGACATCAGCACCTTTGAGATTTGCCCCTGTCAGATTGACACCGCGCAAGTCGCAAGAGCGCAAATCAACACCTTGTAAATTGACGTTCATCAAATTGGCGCCACTGAGGAAAGCACCAGCCAAGGAGACATCACTAAGTCGAGCGCCCATCAAGTTTGCGCCACGTAAATTACTCCCGCGCAAATCAGCCCCTGTCAAATCTGCTTGCATCAAATTGCTGCCCATCAGGTTCGCTCGCAGGTTGGTTTCTCTGAGGTTAGCGCCCATTAAATTAGCTCCTTCTAAATGAGCGCCTTCCAATGTGGAACCAGTGAAATTTGTCCCCACAAGGTTAGCGCCAGCCAAGTTGATGCTGGTTAAATCTAATTCGCACAGTTCCTCATCTTCTAAATCCGCACCGGGTACTTGCTTTGTTTTACCTGTTTTAATTGCTTCTATATTCATGGAACCTATGAGAAATCTTCTTGCTACTCTTTATCTGGTCGTGGTTGCTGAAAAAAAACGACTTGACGGTAAAAAACGGTAGAAATTAGCTATTTGGAGTGCGAATATTCCTCTTGCTTTCATTTTCAAACCTAGCATCCAACAGCCACATTCCAGCGCTGATTTTGGGTGTCATCAAGGGTAAATCTACTCCTTGCTGTAAACCCATAACTAGCAGTCCCAGGGTATCTACAAGTTTAGGGTCAAAGCGAAGGGACTGCTGCTGTTGGCATTCTTCTAAGGCTTGAGTAAATATCTCTGACCGGCTGAGATTTGATGATTTTTTTTGATTTACCCGCCACTGAAAATCGGCTGCTAAAGCCAAAATTCGCGACTCAAGGGGAATTTCATCCCCTGCTAAAGAAGCGGGTTCTCCGCTGCCATTCCACCACTCGGTTTGGTGAGTGATAATGTGGGCTACAGCCCGTAGTCGCGGCATAGTACGCAAGATTTGCGCTCCAGGAACCAGAGGACAAGTTAAAGGACAACTAGGAGCGTCTTCTTGATAGCGGTTGTAACTAGGGCTAAGAACAGTCTCTGCTCGCTGTAATGGATCGATCCGATGCAGCAAAGCTGCAAGGCGGAGGCGTTTGATTTGCCATGCAGGTAAATCCAATAGTTGCGCTATGGTTTCCGACAGTCCCATGACTTCTGCTGCTGCCATTGGGTTAGTAATATCGGCAGCATCCATGATTTGCGCCATGCGTAAAAAAGCTTGGATCTCGTTGGAAACCAGATTTTTATCGAGGACTTGATGTTGGGTGTTTTTTTGTCCTGTTTGCAGGTAATCCACAACCAGGGAGACAACTGTACCCAAGTCTTTTGGTGAAGCTAGAGAAGGTGGAATTTCGTCTTGATAAGTCTGGAGTTTTGCTGCTAATTCTGAGTTATAGGTGGCGATATGAGCGATCGCTAATGCTGCTGTTTCTTGGACTAATTCTGGCTCAAACGTCCACAAGCCATAAAATTTGCGTTCTAAGTCAGTGGTAGGTAATCCTGCTGTACCATAGTCAGATGCTGATAGTTCTTGACAGAGTACCATTGCCGTGTAGGTAGGCGACAGGATGATTAAATGCCATTCTTGGGAGACTGGATCTGTTGTTGGATCTAATGCCACTAAGTCTATATTGGGGAGTTGACTAGTGGGATGTTCTGCCCAAACCGTATCAGGTGTCGCCATAATGGCTATGTGGCGGGATTTTTCAGCAATATCTGCGTATCTATCAGCTTCTTGGACATACCATTTGCCCTGTTGGAAAGCGGTGATGACTAAGGGTGTACTGTTCTGGCTGAGAATGTAGTCTTCTAGAGCATGACAAAGAGCAACGAGGGTATTTTTGTAGTACACCCCGAAGCGAATTGGTCGTTTGCTATGGCGATGAATAGTTTCGAGTTGTTGGAGTATGGAACCTTCTAACATTGGAGGATTTCGCTATGGCTGAGGTCAGACTGGCTAATGGCAATCAAACAATTAGCAGTTAGCACTGAGCAATTAACTTTTCTAATTGTTTTTCTTTGCTGTCTATTGGTGCGCTAAGAGCTGCTTCTAACTCAGCACAACCAAGTTTTTGTTCGAGAATCTTCATGACTTCCCGTCCGAAGTCGTTGGGATTTTGTCGCCAAGCTTGCAAGCAGACTTCACCAAAGAAGGAACCGAGGGGTTCGGGGTTCCATAACAATTTTTTGGCAGTCCAGGGCATGAGGCTCATTGGATCGTACCCTTGTTTGAGGATACCCTGTTTAAAAGCATATTCCTCTAAATGGGTATGGGGTTGTAACCCGATAAAGAAGATGGCTGGTTCAACTTTATCAGCACCAAAAATTCGCTCCAGTTCCCGGTGGTAAGCAATGGTTTGGCGAATCGTGTCGGGACGTTCGTCAATGACATTAAAAGAGTAGTTGACGGAAACCACATCATTGAAACCGGCTGCTTTTAAGTCGCGACAGTTTTGTAAGACAGTCCGCAGATTATAACCCATCCGCATTTTCCGCACCAGTTCCTGAGAACCGCTGGTGATACCGATTTCAAAATAGTTCATTCCGGTTTTCACCATCAAGTCGCACAATTGGGGTGTGAGGTTGTCAGCGCGGATGTAAGCTGCCCAATTAATATCTGTCATCCCCGAATCAAGAATTTTCTGCAATAGTTCTATAGCATCGTCGATAAATCTTCGTGCGGGGATGAACTGAGCATCGGTAAACCAGAATTTGCGAATCCCCATATCATATAATTGCCGCATTTCAGCGACCACTTCATCAGCGGGGTTGATGCGTACCTGTTTGCCTTCCACAACGGTGTACACGCAGTAGCAGCAATTGTGCGGACAACCACGCTTGGTTTGTACCCCAATGTAGAAGTCTTCCTCTTGCAAGTAGTAGTTAAATTCAGCCCAGATGCTGTTGATATATTCGTAGTTACAGGCAGATTTTTCTAGGGGGGTTGGTTGTTCGTGGATCATGCGATCGCGTGGTTGTGTTTCTCCGACCACATAGCAACGTTCATCCCGAAAATCTCTACCACTGAGGAGTTTTTCCAGTAGGGTTTCCCCTTCACCCACAGAAATAATCGTCCCGGTCGGTAAGCTTTTACCCAACTGCTCGTAGAATACGCTAACTGCACCACCACCAACCACCACACGGGAGTTGGGATAATACTTTTGAGCGCGTCTGAGTCCCCGTTTAATTAATCCCAGGTTACGCCACAATTCTGTATAGTATGCTGTGGTAACGCGCAAACCACCCAAAGCACCGCGCAGTTTCACCAAGGGATTCTTCCCATAGTAAAATTCAAAGGCATTTTGCAGGGGGTTTCCGCCACGTCCACCCACAGGAGCATAAATTTGGATATCCCGCCAAGAAAAGACTAACAGCGTTGGTTTAAAGTCATCAATACATCTATCTAAGGCAGAAGCATAATCTAATGGTGGTACGGTTCCCAAGTCAAAAATCCGCTGTTCGATACTGGGGAACATCTTGTGGACGTGATCTGAGAGATAAACAACCCCAATGGGAAAAATAGGGTTACAGGGAAGGCGAACGTAGAGAATGCGGTTTTCCAGAGATTTGGTTTGCTGTTCCATCTTTCTAATACTCAAGAGAAAGGATTTGAAAAAAACGGTTTGAAAAATCGCGCTTGTGTTGCTTCCTGTCTTGCCTCTAGATAGGGATTGACAATAGCTCCACCGCCTATGTCCCTTGATGCATGATATTTATAGCTTTTATGAAATCACTCTTTATATAACTTTACGATAACACCGACTCAACTAGGTGATGCCGAGATGTTTTTTGCACCGCTGGGTATATGTTTGTTCAAACAAGGGAAGTCGAGATTTTCCTCCCCTTTACGAGTTATGGGATATTAGGGTTCCCAATCAAGAGGATAAATCGAACAAAAAAGCAGCATATTTTACAAAAAATTTAGTATGTGATATCTTGATTGATTAAGAATCATATAAAATTAGGCAGTTGGTAGTGGCGGTTACAACCTGTGGGGATCGCCAGGTGTTACATTGGAAGAAGTAATACTCAATTTGTGGCGTCAAGCTTCTCAGCAGTTATGGCTCAAATATTAGACCCGTTACCACCTGACCAGACTGGTAGAATTCTTTGCTGCTACGTCAATGCCACTAGCAAAATTCAGGTAGCACGCATCTCCAGTATCGCCAACTGGTACTTTGAGAGAGTGGTTTTTCCCGGTCAACGCCTTGTGTTTGAAGCTCCACCAGAAGCTCTGCTGGAAATTCACACAGGTATGATGGCAAGTGCGATCTTATCTGATAAAATACCTTGCTTACGGCTCTCTATTAATGAAGAGATTTTTGACAGCGTTGAAATCAGCGCAGCATCAAGCAGTGAAGCAGCCAATAACATCTCATCCATTCCAGCAATCGATAAAAAAACACTTGGTATCACAAAGCCATTAACAGCTGCTGGTTTAGCATCTATTGATTAAAAAAAACCATTTCATTAATTACAGGGTTGCTGACAACAGCAACCCTAATTTTTTATTATTAGTCATTGGTCATTAGTCATTAGTCGTTAGTCATTCCCTAGTCCCTAGTCTCCGCTATGAATCTACCCTCGTTTCTGTGGTTGTGGAAAATCGCTGCTTGGTCGATGGGGTTGTCGCTAGCAGCTTATTGTCTGTTAACGGTGACTGGTATTTGGATGTTTCGTTCTAGAAGATTACAACAACCACGACCAACTTGGCTGCGTTTCTTACACTATCTTATGGGTAGCAGCTTGGTGGCTTTAGTGCTGCTGTTACTGGGTATTGGGATTATGGGGACATTAGGTCACTTTGGTTCTTTAGGACAGTCGTCTCATCTATTTGCTGGGTTAACTGTGGTAGGCTTGGTGTTAGTGTCTGCCCTGAGTGCGACGCAAATTAGTGCTAGACGTATTTGGGCAAGAACTGTGCATATCAGTGCTAATATTGCCTTGTTTGGCGGTTTGGCTTGGGTTTCCTTGACTGGCTGGAGTGTGGTACAGAAGTATTTACCTTGAGCAAATCATGCCATATTCGTGGTCTGTTAGAATTCGGTCACACCAAAAATGAAGGTTGAGTTTCGCGCAAAGGCGCAAAGACGCAAAGATGAATCACCCATCAAAACTCATAAAACAGACTACTGTCTAGCGAATTTCAATTGAGCGATAAATCGCTGACTACGAACCCATCATAATTAATCCGTTAAACCACTACTACAATCTTGGCGTGGCTGAAGGTTGATTGAAATTACCCATTTCTCAAAGAGAGATTCTGGCAAAACGTCTCTAGCAACAAGGGTTTTAACGCAAGAACCCGATGGGGAAAAAACGTCACTAAATTTTAACATACTAAAGATTACTTTAAGTTGATTAGTAAAATATAATACTTAAACCTAGAGTTGTGACATCTATGGGTTTACAACCGCTTAATAGCTTGATAATACAAGTTACTAGCAAGATGAAGCTGCGAAACGCATTAATTGTGCCTTTTGTCGTGCAAATTGTTGGAACTGTGGGTCTAGTGGGGTATCTTTCGTTTCACAATGGACAAAAAGCAGTAAATAAAGTTGCCAGTCAGTTACGTAGAGAAATTAGCGATCGCACGCTGCAATACCTTGTAAGCTACTTAGAAAAACCCCATTTAATTAATCAAATTAATGCCAGTGCTATCCGTCTAGGCGAGTTGAATTTAGCGGACACAAATCGCTTAGCAAAACACTTCCAGCAGCAACTCCAATTGTTTGATTCAGTCACTTCAGTTGCGATTGCGGCTGAGGGAGGGGAAGGAGTCGGAGCTTTCCGGCAGTCCAATGGTAAATTTGAAATTGCCATTAAAGATAATTCTAGCAGTACTGTTTACCAGTACGTCACAAATAGCCAAGGTAATCCCATCAAACTCGCGAGAAAGATTTTCAATTATGATGCTCGAAGACTAGCTTGGTATAGGGTAGCTCTCCAAGAGGGTAAAGCTACTTGGACTCCAATTGTGATTTGGAAAATCCGTCCCATCTCCATCAGCATTAATGCTTCATTACCTTTATATGATGAGAACAGAAATTTCCAGGGAGTGCTGACATCAGGTTTAAGTTTCGACCAGATTAATCAATTCCTGCAAAAGCTGAAAATTAGTCAGTCTGGAAAGGCATTCATCATTGAGCGTTC
>JAYKJH010000188.1:0-43380 GCA_035285345.1 Nostocaceae cyanobacterium
GTGACTGGACTGGTTCAGCATACAAACGCTTTCAAAAACAGGGTGTCGCTGGGTTGCTACCTCGTGCAAAAATGAAGAAACGTAAAGCCACAACTCGCCGTCGTCCTCGGACTAAAGGAGCGAAGGTGAAAAAGAAATCGTAGCGGTAGGGTCTCCCTACTGACATCTGGTACGATTCTCAACGACCGTAGGGTGGGCACTTTACCACGACGTAAACATCAGGATTTGATTGTGCATCTAGGAAGTGCCCACCCTACAATAGACCTCTTGCATAAATAAATACCGTAGGGGCGAAGCATTTGGACACAGAACCCTGGATTTAACCAATAATTTATCGCCCAAATGCTTCGCCCCTACAACCAAATACTCCATACCACATAATTTTTATACTTCAACAATTATGGCATCTAATCCAACCCAGAAAACTACAGAAACACTAGCAGCGTTGCAAGAATTAATTGACGTCGTGGCGCAATTGCGTAATCCTGATGGTGGATGTCCCTGGGATTTAGCCCAAACTCCACAAACTCTGACACCCTATGTCATTGAAGAAGCATATGAAGTCGTAGATGCAATTAAGCATGGGGATAAACAAGCAATTTCGGAAGAATTGGGAGATTTATTATTACAGGTAGTTTTGCAAGCCCAAATAGCCAGCGAATCCGGTCAATTTTCCCTCAAAGAAGTAGCCCAAGAAATTACCAAAAAAATGATTCGTCGTCATCCCCATGTATTTGGTGATGTTGCGGCGAATAGTGTAGAAGAAGTGCGGCAAAATTGGGAACAAATCAAAGCAGCGGAGAAAGGTAAATCTGCACCAGAAAATAAAAATTTGAGTGATAAATTAAGTCGTTATGCACGCACTCTTCCCCCATTAATGGCAGCAATGAAGATTTCCCAAAAGTCAGCCGAATTTGGTTTTGAGTGGGAAAATATTGCTGGTGTCTGGGAAAAATTTGAAGAAGAATTGGCGGAATTTAAACAAGCTTTAGCCCAGGAGACACCAGAAGAACAACAAGCCGAGTTAGGGGATTTATTATTTTCTCTCCTCCAAATTGCTCGCTGGTATAACCTCGATCCAGCAGCCGGGTTACAGGGGACAAATCAACGATTTATTAACAGATTACAGAAGATGGAAATCTTTGCCGACCGTCCCCTTTCTGATTATACAATCGAGGAATTAGAAGCACTTTGGCAGCAGGCGAAAAAGGAAATTGCAGCCCAAAAACAGAGGGGTAAAGGATGAAGCATTCCTGAACCAGCACGGAGAAGAATGGACTCTCCTAGTACGTCTCTTCCGGGGATGAAATTTCTGATCAAGGTATTAACATCCACTGCTGATTAGTACCATTATTACAGCTCTACTGCTGCAATCGTACTTGGTTTGCTGTACCACTTGGAACGTCTAAACATTTGCCGCTGCCTTGATTTTTTATCAAGTATATAGCAGGTGTAGTTGCAGTCGCAGCATACAACTGCTCAAATATCCAGCCTTGATTAAAGCCACCATTACAGGTATACTGCTGCATCTGGGCTTGGTCTGCTAACCCATAATTGGTAGCAGCCTCTATGGGAACGTCTAAGCATTTGTTACTGTATTGACTGATTATTTTATATATATCAGGAAATTCTACATCTATTCCTCCTGCAAATGTCAGTTGTACAGTCCACTGCTGATTATCACCACCATGACAGGGATATTGCTGAACTGGCGCCCCATCAGCTAACCCATTATTGGTAGAAGCATCCATTGCCACATCTACACATAGTTGGCTTCCCACGTTTTTTATTTGTCTACCCCATGCAGGCATTGTTATTCCTACAGTAGATACTGCTAAGAAAAAAGGCAACAGTCTGCGATACATAATAACTCCTTGCTATCCCTGAAAAATTCTCAGTAACTAAAGTTAATTAACAGACAGGATTTGAGATTTTGGATTAAATAATCCAAAACCCAGCGTTGCTGAACGTGAAATATGAATTGACAATTTTTACCTAGGGTTCTAGTGTGAAACTTCTAGGTTGTAGAGATGTTCCCGTGGAAAGTCTCTACGAGAAATTAGGAATTTGATATCAACCGCACAGCCTAAAACCCATTAGCTTTCAAAGCTGTCTCTATTACTCAAGTTCAATTGAAGAGAATTATGCAAAGAGACAGTTATTGTTAAAAAACTTTACACAAGCCTCCAGAGAAATCCTCTGAGAGTTGCTAACTAGGGTTTTGCGATCGCGAATTTAATAGGATGGGTCAGCGCAGCGTTACCCAAGTCCTTGCAGAGAAAGCGCTCTTGATTTTTGCTGTTAGACGTTGTAAATCTTAAGTATTGTAGAGACGTTCCGGTGGAACGTCTCGATGATTCATCCCATGATGGGAGCAACTCCCAAGTGCTGAATGCTGTGTTATGAGTTTTGAATTCCAATACTCACAACTCAAAACCTAGTTTTACCTTCCAGTGGTGCGTGTCATGATGGGGTTGTTTACTGCTTGACGGTATATTTCCACATCTTCTGTGTAGCCAATGGGAAGTACTGCTTCGACGTTTTCATGGGGACGGGGGATGATAACCCAGGATTCTAACGTCCCACCATAAACGTTTTCTACTGCTTCCACCCCAGCAGCTACAGCGGTTTTTACCTCCTGAACATCACCGCGCACATTCACGGTAAAGCGAGCGCTACCTACCCGAATATAACCTACCAGAGTAACACGTCCGGCTTTCACCATCGCATCTGCTGCAGCTAATACTGCAGGGAAACCTTTAGTTTCAATGGAACCAACAGCCTGTAGTGGCATTAGCAATCTCCTGTATTAATAATCCTAGGGGAAACTACGAACTAATGTACGTATCTTCTTTGCACATTTTGAGGCAAAAGTCTAGTATGAAAGCGTGCAGTATTAGCAAGCTTAACGGACGCGCCAAGGTTCTGATTTTCTCGTAAAATGAATTGGCAGAACAGTTTCGACATTTTCTGGCGGATTGGGGACAATATAATGGGTGGTTACTTTACCTCCAAAAGTTTCTTCTCCAGCCGCAATTCCAGCTGCAACAGCAGTTTTTACCTCTGCCACATGTCCTCGAACCGCAACTAAAAACTGACCGCTTTCCGCTATACCATAATATACCAGTGTGACTTCGCCAGCTTTCACCATTGCATCTGCAGCCGCTAATACAGCAGGAAAACCTAAAGTTTCTATAACACCAACCGCTGCTGGCATGAATTAATCTCCAAAGTCAAGGGAATATTTTAAAACAATTCTACGAGTCTTGAGCGCCAAATTTGAAGTATTTGCGAGATTTTTTCTAGTTACTGTTCCAGGGATGCTGATTCATGGGAACAGGGAAGACTCAATCACAAGTTCTTCCTGCTGACTCCTTTGTCCCGACTTCCTATATGTCATATGCTAAAGCGATCGCCTTCCGGAGGGAGGGCAATCACTTTAAGTAAATTATAATTGCGATAATTGTTTATCAGCTGTTTAAAAGTCAATTTTGATACTAAAATGCACCCAAGGAAAGTCTGTTCAATTGAATCCTACAGCCCGTAGTAGAACTAATGAACCATCTCGCTTTTTGATGTACTCTTCCCTAAAACTTACCTCTACACCCTCCGAGTTTCGCACTTTGACAATTTTATTAACATTTTTGACAGGCTGTTCTGGTTTTTGTCCTCGTAGCAACGCTAAACAATCAGGTCCATATTTGTCTTCAATTTCTTTGCACTTCGCTTGATAAAGTAGGGTTTTGGCTGCAATTGCTACCTGCAATCGGGCAATTTTGTCTTGGGTGCTGATAATTGATTTTTGGTTAAAGATGCCAAACATGTTTATTTCCCCTCCTTTTGTTTTGTTTTTAGATGTATGTGAAATTTCTATTTAATCAAAATCTGATTGATATACTGCTGTGCAAGTAACCTCAGTAAAAATGATTGAAATGGTTGAATTTTATTGAATCAGCTATTTTCAAATTCAGGGAAATGATAGGATGTAACAGTCAACAATCGGTCATATTTTTATGAATTTTTAAGCATTTACTTTCCCTATACTTAGTATAAGTATTTAACAGCCAGAGAGTCGAATTTGTGATTTTTTGAAAAAAACATTCCAATAATCGCAACTAATTACAGCCTTACATCGTCAGCTAATCTAGGTAATACGAAGACAAACATGGAGAATAAGTTAACAGTCAAGATGGAAGGTTTACTAAACATAAACCTCTTGCTCCTCAGTTACCAAACTTTTCAATATTTATCCCGTTGAGGTGGGAAATTTTCGCGAAATTTCCCAAAAATCACAAATGACTTTTGGGTCATATTTCACAAAAATGACCAATAAAAAGCACCCAAAAATAATCATGTAGGGTTAGGCATGAATGCCATCAAACTTTAGGGCTGCACAGCAATATGCAAGCTCTGGATCTTACCCAGGCAGTCGATGTAGCGCACCTCTATATTTGAGGTTAACACTAAGGAGCAAATACTTCTGTGGTAATAGAGATAACTTAAAAAAAGATAACAATCCTTTAACCTAAATGCCAATGGCTTTGATTGCTTGGATTTGTCTAGAGTATATGAGAAAGTATAACTAGTGCTAAATATATTATATGTTACAACGTAACATAAATTACAGGAAATGTATAAGAAATGTAAAAGCTCATTCTCTCCAGTCTATTGTCTTCTATCGCTTGCTTCGACTGGCTTCTGCTACTAGTTATTCGCAATGAAGCATATTGCAAAAACTAAACTTAAGTCCAGCCTTATTTTATTCCCAAGGGTAATTTTCTGCTGGTAATCATGACTATTTCCACAGGGAGCCTGGATAATTTTTTACATTCTTAAAGCCTAAATCAGCAAGAACTACAACAAAAAATGCTGAGCTAATACCACTTGTAGAATATATCACAATGGGAGTAGTTATTTGAATACATGAAAGTTCTAGCTTCAGAATAATTTCTTGATATGGTAGTAATTTTCCTTCTCTATCTAGTAAATCTTTAAAATAAAAATTCACTACATCAGGAATATTATATTTTTCTAAGGCAATACTTGCACCATAAAACTCTCTAGGTTCACAAGTATCAATGATTATTAAGTTTCTATTTGTCAGACATTCTTGGAGTTCATACTTGTCAATTTCCCATGATGAATTACGTTCAATATTAAAATTACCAGGGATAATTTGTGTAGCTGATAATGTGGTGGGTATACCCGCTTTTATTAGGGCTTGATATCCCCCATCAACAAAGGCTGTTTGGGTATGACCTAGGGTGCGTAACATCCATACAATTTGCCCTTCTTCCCCACCACCTTTAACCGTATTTCCAATGACAATTACAGGTTTATGGTTGGAAATACCAATTTCTCGGAGTTTTTCTTCTAATAACTTTGGGTGGGTTAATAATTTTCCTTGGTGCGGTGATTTGGTGTGGGAAAATTGTTGCCAGGTGATGGGTATTGACCCTGGTATATGCCCTAACATCCAGGTAAGTTTATGACGAACATCAAGTATAGTTACACCCTGATAAATTAATTGTTTCGCTAAATCAGCGCTAATTATCCATTCCATAGCTCAAAAACTATGATGATTTTGGTCAAAACCAACACAGATACAGAAGAAACAGATTGTACAAAAACGACTATTTTGTGTATTACATTATTTAATAATATCAGAGGTTTGAGGCTAGAATAAATACATGTTTCCCAGTTTTATCCCGACTACAGCAGAGCAATTAACAGAATCTACATCAATTGCTTTAGCACAAAAAATTGCATATGAGTCAATAGTAACTCCGTTGAGCGAGTCAGTAATTAACACAGCTTGTGTGCATCAAGGTAGTGGTAAAACTCCGATTTTGTTAATTCATGGCTTTGATAGTTCAGTGATGGAATTCCGGCGTTTATTCCCTTTGCTAGCGACAGAAAATGAAACCTGGGCAATGGATTTGTTGGGTTTTGGATTCACGGATAGACAGCTTGGTGTTGATTTTAGTCCCCAGGGAATTAAAACCCATCTCTATTATTTCTGGAAATCTGTGATAAATCAACCCGTAATTTTGGTGGGAGCTTCAATGGGGGGTGCAGCCGCGATTGATTTTACCATTTCTTACCCTGATGCTGTCGAAAAATTGGTGTTGCTGGATAGTGCGGGTTTTGCAGGTGGTTCCTCGTTAAGCAAATTCATGTTTCCACCTTTGGGTTATTTAGCAACAGAGTTTTTGCGGAACTTGAAGGTGCGCGATCGCATTTCCCGCACGGCCTACAAAGACCCGAAATTTGCTTCTGTTGATGCGCTGATTTGTGGTGCATTGCATTTAGAAATGCCGAATTGGAGTCAAGCTTTAATTGCATTTACTAAAAGCGGTGGTTACGCTTCTTTTCAAGATAAATTAGCAACAATTCAGCAACCTACATTGATTTTGTGGGGTGATAATGACAAAATTTTGGGTACTGCTGATGCAGTCAAGTTTCAAACAGCCATTCCCAATAGTAAACTTATTTGGGTGAAAGATTGCGGACATGTGCCCCATTTAGAACAGCCTGAAAATACGGCTCTTGCTATTCTAGAATTCACAGGCAACTGAGTTAGCAACGGATGATGTAACAGATGTAACGGATAAGTTATTTCTTCCATAAATCACTTATCTGTTACATCGTTGTCAACTGGGTTGGTAAAAAGATTTTTGCAACAGTATTTCTCTGTATTATCGTAAATATACTGAGTTAATTACAGGATTTCTGTAATCATCCCTCTCTGGTTGGGTTAAGCCGGTTATTTTATTACATTTACCCACGGTAAACCCAACCTACATACTAAGTGCGATCGCTACTGTTGAATCAGATATCTCACCAAAATACTCATCACTTCACCCGGATTTGGGCCTGGTAACAAAGGACTCCACTCCCCTACTTGTGCAAAACCCAAGAGGTAAAGAGTGTTAATTGTGCTAGTCACACCTCTGTGGGAGCCTATGAGCAGCAGCTTGATTGGTACTCGACTGGGGGATGGTTCGCTATGGGTATCAGCGGGTGTAGGAGCAGAGGGGATTTCGTCAGTACCTGCGAGAAAGTCTTTGAGCATGTGGCTTTACCTCGTTTTTCACCTAAATTATGTCAACCATTAGGATTACATATTTTACAGCATGTAATCCACTAGGCACACATTTACGTCGTAATCATCCTCTGACACGATTGCCTTACGGTAAGCTATGCGATCGCAGGAATGGGAAAAGCAGGAGAAGCACTCAGAAGGGCTTTGGAGACATACGGTATTAGCCAAAATAAATTAGCCGTGGCTCTGGGGGTTGAACGCGGTAACGTTTACCGTTGGGTGCATGAAATTCGCGATCCAACAGCCGAGACAGTTGCAGATATTGTCAAAGCTTTGAATGGGATTAATTCAGCTGCAGCCGAGAAGTTTGTCGAGTTGTATTTAGGAGAGTTGATTTCTAGGGATGAGAAGCGGGAGGAAATTTAAAAGTCAGAGTAGTCTCAACCTAGCACTCCTACCAAAATGCGGAGCAGATTTTCCAAATCTCCGGGTACTTTGTATAATTCCAAATCCTGATCTATCCGCCTTTGTTGGCGGTGAAAAACTCCAAATCTCCACACATCACCTGTGGTAACAGCACCGCAAAGTATGGGAATATCCAAATCAGTCCATTGATCTAAAGCTATTAACTCTACCGCCAATTGTGTAAATCCTTTTGCTAAATCAGCATTTTTCGCTTCAATTACCAAAAATGTGCCCTTGGACTGGAGATAATAGTCTAAATCACCTTTCAGGCGTTCACTTACAGCAATTGGATATTCAATCCTCAATTGACAGTGTGTATAGTGGCATACGTCAATTAATATGGGAGCAATCAATAACTCTCGACGAGCGGCTTCACTGGTTAAACTGGTATAAATTAAACTTTCTTCAATCCGGTTGCGTAAATCATTCAGCCTATCCAACTCCCCAGAGTATTGGTTGAGATGAAGTCGTGTTCTGTTGAGAGTACAGTCAAACTCGGCCAAAATATCGTCAGGCTCAAAGTTTAACTCATAATAGTTCCTGAAGCTATACGTTTTCCCAGGTTCTAGAATCGGTCGCTTTGGCATAACGCTTATCCTTAAACCAGGTTAATTTACCGTCATGTTAGCAGCTATGTCTGTAGGGTAGGGTTGTGAGGGGAAAGGGGGTGCGATCGCTTAACCCTTCTAGGAGGGTTAGCTAGTCAATGACTTCATCACCTTTTCGCTAGAGCCTTATACCATTTAGTAAAAGTCGGCAGATGGGTACGGCAAAAGTTTTCGGTGTCAATTTCTGCCTCGAAGCTCAAGCTTACAAAGGGTGGAAACATTGACACTGCAGCCTTTAACTTTGCGGCAGCAGGTGTACCCGGTTTGCTCACTTCAATGTAGATTTTCTGCAAAATCTGAAGTACTTCATCAGGATATTGATTGTTATTTTGCAATTTTTCTACTTGTTCTACAAGTTCTGCAACCACGATTTCGGGCTTTGGTTCAGCAATTTCCACTTGGGTTGACCGTGCCACTATAATCTGCCAATATTCTTCCTCAAAAGGACGCATCTGCTTACGTAGCTCCTGAATCCCCAACTCAATGCGAGTTTTTTCCTCAAAAGCAGCTAAAATTTTAGCCTTTTCTCTACCTGCTATATCCTTGCGGATAAGTTCTAGATTCTCTTCCACTGCACGAAGACGATCATTTGACATTTGGTTATACTCTGTAGTTGATTTAATGGTTTGATTAGATGTTGACTCGGATCGTTTTACCGAGTTTGTTTTAGATCGCACTGTTTTATCAGCGTCTACTTCAGGCTGAGGTGCATCTGCTGGTTTTGCTTTAATTTCGATTGTTTTCACTTTAGGCTTAATGCCAAATATATCCAGCCAGTCCTCAGTGGAAAGCCCATTCTCAATGGCTTCTACTGCTAACTCATCAACTGTGCTTTCAACCAGTAAACGCTTTTCAATCAGTTTTTTCTTGATTCGCTCTTCAACTGTTCCTTTCATCCAAAAGCTGTAAACAGTTACACCGGATTTCTGACCAATTCTATGGGTTCTATCCTCTGCATTTTGCATTTTCGCTGGATTCCACGGATGGTCGAAATGGATAACATAAGTCGCTTCAGTAAGTGTTATGCCATAACCAGCAGTATCAATGGTTGCTAAAAATACTGTGATAGCTGGGTTGTTGCGAAAATCACTTACTGCTTGATTTTTCTGTTGCTTGGAGACCTCACCTGTGTAGACAACATATTGGATTCCTTTACGATCCAGTAATTTGGCAATTTTATCTGTGCCTTCTTCGCGGTACTGTGAGAAAATTAGAACTTTCTTCTTGTTATCAGCAATTGTTTCCACGTATTCCAGCAATAATTCTGTTTTCGGACTTTCTGATTGCCCTTTGGCAAAATTGCAAATCTGCTTTAATTCATTTAGTAGCGCAAAAATATGTTGTCTAACTTGAATAGTTTGTTCTACACCTAGCGATGTCTCAATTTTGCGGCGACCTGCTTGTAATGCTCTGTCATAATCCGCTTTCTGATGCTTATCCAGTGTTAGCCAATCTTCCTGCCGTACCTTATCTGGAATATCTTGTAAAACATCCTGCTTTAATCGACGCAGCATGTATGGATCTATCGCTGCTGTCACTGCCTGTGGGGAGTCTTCAACCCCACCTTTGAATAGTCCTGGAAGAATAAAATCAAACAGCGACTTGACATCATCCAGACGATTTTCGATTGGTGTCCCTGTTAGTGCCCAACGGTATCCTGACTGTAAATAACGAATGGCTTGTGACGTTTTAGAGTCTCTATTTTTGATTTTCTGTGCTTCATCCAAGATGATGCAATCAAACTTGTTGCAGTCAGTCAGAACTTGGTTCCTTATATCTGTACGTAACGTGTCATAGGTTGTAATGTAAACATGAAAAGGGCGTTCCCAGGCGAGTTTCCTTTGCTGTTGACTCCCACCATGTATAACGGCAATTTCTAACTCTGAAGCCCAATGATAGAAGTGTCCACTCCATCCCTCAGAGCTACCTGTTTCAATAGTTAAGTCAATACTACCGATAACCGCAGGTGGACACACAATTAATGCCGAGCAAATCTTTCCTTGACGAAACAGTAAGCGCAGAGCATTCACCGCCTGAACAGTTTTCCCAGTGCCCATTTCGTCTGCTAGCAAAGCTGACGGATGCTCTACAAGCCAACTAATTCCCTGTTGCTGATACCCGCGCAGTTGACGATAAAAATCTAACTCCTTGGGAAACTCTAGCGATAGCGGAGGTAACAAAATTGGCTGCAAAAGATCCCATTGGCTTGGTGAGCGAGTCGGAATTTTGTCTTTACTCTGTTTGCGTCTTATTACTGACTTGTTTTCATCCTCTAAATCGCTTTGTTGCTTTGTAACTTGACCAAACAACTGCCCAAAAATCTCAGGCACAGTCAATAAACAAAACAAGTCCTCGGATATTTGCGGGACAACGGCAGTAACTTTTTCGTACTTAAAGGTTTTAGTAGAGGTCAATGGCTCTAGATAATTATCCGAACAAATAACCCCTTCAATGAACCAGTCAGTGCAATCGAATACTGCTGGCTGTGGAATATCAATCCCAGGAATACTCAAATTTTCAGGAATAGGCAGAGATTCCTGAACCTCGTAAATTTCTGGTACGTTAGGCAGGAGATTACCTGATGGTCTACTCCTTGCCATGACTAAGCAGAGATTGTCAGAAGTCAAGACGACTGGAAATTGAAAGCTCTGCCGATAAACAACAGCGGGTTCTATCCTCCAATCTGAAATTAGGTAGATATCTGGATATCTGACACCTGAAGCAGCACGAGTGATCAGCTTTGCAATTCCTCGAATCAGGAACATAGGTGTTAGCTGTCACCTACTTTACGAGTATGAACATCCGCACAAGCTTTTTCAAGGCGATCAAATGGTTCCATTAAATCCCTGGTTTGGAAAATTTGTTTCAACTGCTGTGCAATATCTTCTAACTTTGTCTGAAATTGACTAGAAGTGGAAATTTTAACTGAAGGACGACCAGAATCTGGTGAATGGAGTGGTTGAGTAGAAGCTCCTTTCTTTATCAGAGCCTCATCTTCTCTGAGCATGAGAACCGTTGGAACTTCTTGTTTAGCATTTATTCCTAAAAACAAGATATCTCGGACGATGATCAGGTTAGGCTTTTGTTGGAGAGCATTCAGAAGAGGAACCCCAATTAATTCCACAGACACATGCTCATCTAAAAGCTCACCGAAGAGTATCTCCTGGAATTTCTGTGGACGAACAGGTGCTGTTACTCGAAACTCTAGGGGCTTAGTTTCTTTATCAGTAACCAACATCGCTCCACGGATAGCAGCACCATCCTCAAAGCGATGTATCCCAAGGAAGCCGAGCGTCAACAATTCCATAGCACTTCAAACATAGACAAAAAAGCATATTAGGAGATACACAGCCTGCGTTTTATTTTACGAAATTTTTCTAGGCTCTATGAGAAAAACTCTTCCTCTGTCACTTTTTATGCAAAAAAAATCAACCGCAATGCGATCGCTTCACTACTTGACTTGTAATGATATCGCTCACCAACTCATTCACAAACTCATCAAAACGGAGAGGGTGGGATTTGAACCCACGGTGACATCTCTGCCACACTCGATTTCAAGTCGAGCGCATTCGACCACTCTGCCACCTCTCCAAAAAAATAGTCAGCTATCAAAACAGCCGACCAATCACTAATCATATCTCATCGCTACGCAGTTTGCACTACTTTACTCGCCTGTTGATACAAAATTTCTTCCGATACCACACTAAAATCATTCCCCACCCAAACTAGGGAAACATCCCTCACAACACCCCCTTCCAGAGTCACCAGGGAAAAATTCCGCAGTCGCTCGCTTCCTTGTTGCACAATCCTCGGTACACTTGCCGCATTCAAGTAAATTGTCCCCTCTGGACTGACTACCAGGGATTTTCGCAACACCTTCTTGGTGTGTCGTAAATTGTGGTGCATATGACCAAAAGTCACTAAAGGAATAGTTTTACCAGCCTCGCGAGTCAGTGCGATCGCTTCCGCAAAATCTGGATCGCCATAATCTCCCCCTCTTGGTTCCCAATCTTTACCACAGGGGTCTTCCGCGCGATCGCCTAACCCCACCGGACCACTATGACCGATAAAAATAATCGTCTCATACTTTCCACTAGTAGCAGCATTGACAATCCGCTCCGTAGATTCCTCAAAGCATCTGACGCCGTATCTTTCTTCGTAGAAGCGGGAATTCTTCCATGTCGGACCACCCCAGCTAAAGGGACGACTGCCAACTACTGTTAAATCTAATGCCGGAAAATCCAGCTTGCTGTAACCCACATGAGCTTTTCCCAATAAATCTAGTTGTGACTGTACCCAGTCTTCTTTGGTGCGATCGTAAGGACATTTAGAGCGTCCCCAATCTGTGGCACTATACCAAGCATCATGATTGCCCATAATCGCTGCTTTGGGAATATCCAGGGAGGCGATTTTTCTCACTACCTCTACCGACTCATTGCCAAAATCCCCGACAAACAGCACCAAATTAACACCTAGATGCTGGAGTGCAATGGCATCTTCCGTTTCCCATTGGTCGTGAATATCTCCAATTACTGCGATTTTGATTTGACTGGTCATGCCATTATCCTCAGCGTCTTTTTCCAGGATAGGAAACCCAGGGGTATTTTGACACAACTCAAAAATGGGGACTGGGGAAATGGGTTTTTACTTATTGGTACAAAATCTCATTCCCCTACCTGATATTTTTGGTAAAAAATACTATAATTAGGGAACACGATTGCTTCCTTGCAGCAACTTCTAACCTCGTTGCTCAACCTCCTCTAGAACACAGGAAGGAGGGGAAGGGGGGTTGCGTGGGAATGCAAGATTTGGCAATCTTTTGAAGAATTAACTAAAACCGAACTGTGTTTACAACTGCACTTGCTCAAAGAGAAACATCTCCACAGGGTACTCTACCGCTAGATTTATTTGCAGCGATTGAGAGCCTCAAACGGGAGCTAAACGCTGTGATTCTAGCGCATTACTATCAAGAGCCAGATATTCAGGACATTGCAGACTTTATTGGTGACTCCCTACAACTAGCCAGAGCCGCAGTTAAGACCAACGCAGATGTGATAGTCTTTGCTGGTGTCCACTTTATGGCAGAGACAGCAAAGATTCTCAATCCTGATAAATTGGTACTGTTACCAGATTTGAATGCTGGTTGTTCTTTAGCTGATACTTGTCCTCCCAAAGAATTTGCCGCTTTTAAAGCGGCTCATCCAGGACATTTGGTAGTTTCTTACATCAACTGCTCTGCCGAAATTAAGGCCATGAGCGATATTATTTGTACCAGTTCCAACGCGGTCAAAATTGTCCAGCAGATACCAGAAGACCAGCCGATTATTTTTGCCCCAGACCGCAATTTAGGACGGTATGTCATGGAACAAACGGGGCGCAATTTAGTCCTATGGGAAGGTAGCTGTATTGTCCATGAAACCTTCTCGGAAAAGAAGATTGTGCAGTTAAAAATTGCCCATCCAGAAGCAGAAGTAATTGCCCATCCAGAATGTGAAACTAGTGTATTGCGCCATGCCAGCTATATTGGCTCTACAGCGGCTCTACTTAAATATTGTCAAAACAGTCCGGTAGAGCAATTTATCGTTGCTACAGAGCCTGGTATCATCCACCAAATGCAAAAGTATGCACCCAACAAGCGTTTTATTCCCGCACCTCCGATGAATAATTGCGCTTGCAATGAATGTCCGTTTATGCGCTTAAACACCCTGGAAAAACTCTACTGGGCAATGAAAAATCGCACTCCAGAAATTACCATGTCAGAAGATTTGCGCTTAGCCGCTCTCAGACCGATGGAACGGATGTTGGAAATGAGTAATTAGCCACTAAGAAGGCTTTTTCTGGGCTTGTTTTTGAGCAGATTCACTATATTCTCGATAAAGTTTAGTCCGGATCTGAGCTTCGTTATAGCGGCTGTGGGTTGGTGGTACAGTACCCATTAAATCAGCCGCTCTTTGCCAACGCGCTGCTAAATCTAACCATTGAGCCGTAGTTTGGGCTGTTTTACCAGATGCGGAAGCTTGATTAGCAATTCGCACTGCGGCTACAAAAGGATCTTCTGATTCCCCAGCAGGAACTGATGTTTTTGCTGGATTTTGCTGATTTCTAGTAGTTGGAGCTAGAGAGTTAGTAGTTTCTGCTGGTAATGGTTGGTTGAGTTTTCCACCTACTAGCCAACCATAAACAGCCCAGCCAAAAAGCAGCAGAAACATGCATAAGCTTGCTCCTCCTAACATTCCTCGCCACATTTGTTTTTGCTGATGATTTTGCTTACCTAGTAATGGACGCCGAGAAGATGGGGATTTAGGTAAAACTGGTTTTCCATTATCATTTTTTTTCCCTTGCCAATCTTTGATTAACTGTTTGATAGGATTGGGTTTAGTTAATGTTATTTCTTTTGACCACAGCAGTTGGTTTTCTGGATCGCGAGTAATTTCTTCTAACCATAGTAGTTGTTGTTCTCGGACAATCCGACTGTTGATGTTTACTCGCCGGATATTACGCGGTGAAATTGACTCCAGTATATGCCGGACTAGATGTACTAAAATTGATTGTTCTAATTGTTCAATTCTAGCCGCTTCACATAATATTTGTAAGATACCATTATCATCAACAATCGCTCTAGTTCTGACACCAGAATCAGCAAGTTTTTCATTTAATACTTGAATAATCGCAGCAACGCTACCTTGGCGAGCCTGCCAAGCGATATCATCCATAGAATTGACCATTTGAGGATTACCAATAGCTCTTTAAGCCTGATGTTAACTCACTAATTAATTTAGGCTATTTCGGTATCTCTATTTTCAGAGGATGTCCCAAAAGCAAGAAAGCTCACTTAACAGTTGGGTAGTCCAGCGCGACGATGCTCCCATCTTACCGGCTTGTGTAACATCTAATGTAAAATCAATTTAAGCGTGGTTAAAGAGCGATCGCTAACTCTAACGAGCCATTAAAACCACCAAAACAATTGCTATTGCCAGCTAAGCAACAGAATCGACCGACCCACCGTCGGGAAATTCTGTTGCTCACAGCAGGAGTAAAACCTGTGTGTGTGTCAACTTATAAATCGCTTTATTAAGCGTTTGTTAAACATGTGTCATATTGTATACTCTTGCATATAGCAGGTAAATGGATTCGGTATCCTTAAAAAAAGCTAAAAAAATCTCAACCGGAGGTCTTATGACTCCCACGATGCTACGTCACCTGTGGTCTGTTGTGGAAACATCCCAGGCTAACATGCTATTAAAGTTGGACGACCCCAGTCTAGTACAATGGTTGATTAAGCAAATTAAACTGCAAACCTTTCTGGATCGGGATGAAACTCATATTCTCACCAACTACATTAAATCGCGGCTAAATTTAATCCGCGATATGGCTCAAGAGCGAGATTCCTTCGCCATAGGTTAGTACTCAAAGCTCAAAAGTTAAGACTCAACAGTCCAAGGTGTTGCTATCAGCACTGATATTTAAGGACTAGATTTTTGTAAGGAAGGAAAGGTTTCAGGAAGGGTCTGATTCTGACGCGAGTTAGCCATTGTGTGCGTAACCAAGGTATAGCCGAGGTATGCTGGTAGAATCATTACGGTTAAGGTAGCGATCGCCGCTAGCCAGTTCAAAGGTTGCCATGAAGGACCATAATGGCAACGGTATGGATCGTAGGGCAAAAATTCCGACCGGATAATCTCCCGTAAAGCAATTGGGCGTTTAAAGCGCACACGACGGTCATCTAGTTTTTCTACCAGTATCCAGCCTGCTTGTGCCTCTTCTTCACATAACCGACGAAACATGGCTGGATCGCGAAATAAATTGCGGTTAGCACGGACAATTTTAAATTCCCAGCCTACCAGACGCGGGTCTTTCGGAGACGATTTCGCAGCAGATTTTCTTTTAGATACAGATTTGTCACTGACAGCGTGGTCTTTAGCGTCATATTGAGTCAAAATCTCTTCCTCCTCTTGCTCTTGTTTTTCCTGAGTCATCTGCTGCCAATGCATCCAGCCACCAATGACTGCCGTTTGCATACCCAAACTGCCTAATAATAAGCTATAGGTGACAATTTCGAGCATATTCGTACTATTTATATTTAGCAACTAGCTATTAGTTATTGGTTGGCAATTATTAGCTATTAATTATGAATTATTAGTCAATATTCAACAGATAGAAGTCAAAAGTCAATAGTTAATCATAAAATGGACTAATGACCAATAACTAATGACTAATGACCAATGACTAATGACTAATGACTAATGACTCTTTTGTGGTAAATATCCTTCAACTAAGCAGTCAGAACCAACTACACGCCAGCGAACCTTCTCCAAAGAAAGCGCCTGAGTCATAGTTGTCAAACCTAAGTCGCCTACAGGTGTGGGAGCATTACTACCACCAATGATTTTGGGAGCAATAAATGCCAGGATTTTTTGCACTGCACCTTCAGCAATAGCGTTGGCGGCTAATTTACCACCACACTCCCATAAAACCCCATTGAAACCTCTGTCATAAAGATATGCCATTACTTTAGCTGGTGTTAGAGGCATTAATTCTATAACTTCCACACCTTTTTTCCGCAATAAATCTTGAAAAACTGGATTAGCCCCTGTGGTAGTCAATACCAAAGTGGGAGCCTGTTCCGTGTCCCAGACACAAGCTTTCTCTGGCAAGTTGAGGCTTTGACTCATCACCACCCGCAGGGGATTGTGTGTATCAGGTTGATGACTAGTTAACTGGGGATTATCTTGGCGGATGGTATTACCGCCCACAATCACCGCATCGCAGGCAGCGCGCAGTTGATGAACTTCTGCACGAGCAGCTTCGGTTGTTACCCAAGCGCTATGACCACTGGTGGTAGCAATTTTACCATCTAAAGTCATAGCATATTTTAAGATTCCCAGGGGTTTGTGGTAGAGAATCCGGTGGATAAAAGCTTCGTTGATCTGACGACAAGCCTCCTGTTCTACCCCAACCACAACTTCAATTCCCGCTCCTCGTAACCGAGCAATACCTCCCCCTGCAACCAAGGGGTTAGGGTCAACCATACCCACTACTACCTTAGCTACCCCAGCCGCTACCAACGCCTCAGAACAAGGGGGTGTGCGTCCGTAGTGATTGCACGGTTCCAAACTCACATATACCGTAGCACCACGAGCTCGCTCACCCGCTGCTCGCAGAGCAAATACTTCTGCATGGGGCTGACCTGCACCGGGATGAAACCCTTCCCCGACAATCTCCCCGTCTTTCACAATTACAGACCCCACCAAGGGGTTAGGAGAAGTACGTCCCAAAGCACGGCGAGCAAGTTGCAAACACCTCTCCATCATAGCCCGGTCAAAGGCGCTTCCTACCTTTGGAAATCCCGACTCTTCAAATGCTTGGTTGTTAGTATAAGTTGTAACTATGGCATCTGGTTGATGAACCACTGGGGAATTATCCATAACTTTAAGCAGTAGGTGGAATACTTTGTATTTTCTACCAGATGACCATCGGTGAACAGCAAGGATTAGGTTGGGGTTGGTAATGAGTTATGAGTGAGGTAGTCCACAAAGCCTAATTCCAAACACATCCAATCACCTATTACCTATTACCCATTAATAGCTATTGCGACTGTTCTAAAAAGTCTATTTGCTCCCACCACATATTTAGGGGATAGTACATTACTGGCGCCCACAGACTACTGAGGATGGCAGAAGCTAAGGCGATTCGTTGTTGGTATGTCCAAATTTCTACCAGGTTACGACCAGGTACGAAACTAAATTGCAATGCCGTAATGGTTTCTGACAAAGCCGCCATCCCAAAGACTATTAAGGCAATAGAAATAAAATCTTCTTGAATATAGCGATGTTTTTGAATTCGGGCGGTGACATAACCTACCACAGCCAAACTAAGAGCATGGGTAGGGTCTGGTGAGGTCATACCATCTTGCAGCATTCCCAAAACCAGACCAGCCAGTGCGCCTTGAAATGGCGTGCGCTTCACACTCCACGCTACCACCCAAATCAGCAACCAATTGGGAGCTATTCCCAATAGTTCCATGCCTGGTAACCGTGTTGGCATAATCAGCAAACATAGAAGAACCGAAGCCGATGTAACTATCCAATTCACGACTTGACGGGTACGGGGTTGCCAACGGGAGATGCGCTTCATTTGCACTGCTCAGTTTAAAGGGGTTTAATTTGGTTTTTCAGTTTGTGCCGGTTGTGCCGGTTGTTCGGATTGTGCTGGTTTTTCTGCTTTAGGGGTGACAACTACCCATTCCAGATAGCGAATTGGTGCAGAAAGTTCAATTATCGCCTCTGGTGCAGGGGTTTTGTTGAGATTTACTGACTGGACTTTACCTACAGGTATACCAGCGGGAAACATCTGGCTGTATTGTGATGTAGCAATAAAATCTCCCGCACGGACATCTGGAACTTTCTCAAAAAACTGCATCACAGCTTGGCGGTCAGATTGTCCACGCAAAAAACCCATGTTACGGCTGCGGCTGACAGTAACACCCAGTTGACTGGTAGCGTCAGTAATTAGCAACACACGACTGGTGTTGGGACTGACACTGACGATACGACCAATCAAACCACCAGGAGCCGTCACCGTATCACCAACTTTAATCCCAGCGGAACTACCACGACCAATAGTAACTTGTTGCCACCAGTGGTCAGCACTGCGCCCAATAATTGGTGCTACAACTTCCTTGGTGGATTTTTGCTCTGCTGTATAACCCACCATCTCTTGCAGCTTTTTGTTTTGGTTTTCCAGTTCTGCAATTCGCGTTTGTAGTTCTGTAATTCGGGCATCAGAGATGCGTTCTGCGGTCGTTAGACCTATTTGGAAAGGACGGGTAAGTCCCTGATAAACTTCCGATATCGCTGCTCCCTGGGTTTGTCTGAGCGCCCAAGCACCACCCAGAGCAGCAACTGTGATTGCGGTACGTATTCCGTGCCGATCCCACCAGCGACGTAATGTAATCATCATGCCAATATTTGACGACAAAATTTCTTGAAATGTTGGATTTTAAACTGGATTACAAGAATAAGAATCCAAAACTTCCTATTTGAGCTACATATTACGAGAGCGTCCACTGAATACCCGCTCTAGCTGTTTGAAGTTTTCTAGTACTCGACCAGTTCCCAGAACTACACAGCTTAAGGGGTCAGCCGCTACATGGGTAACAATCCCTGTTTCATGGCTAATTAGGGTATCCAAACCCTTGAGCAGGGCGCCTCCACCGGCGAGCATAATTCCTCTGTCGATAATATCCGCCGCTAATTCTGGAGGTGTACGTTCCAGCGTCCGCTTCACTGCTTCGATGATTACCGACAGCGGCTCTGACATACTTTCACGAATTTCTGGGCCTTTAATACTCACAGTCCGGGGCAGTCCCGAAAGCAAATGCAAGCCGCGTACTTCCATCATTGCATCTTCATCACTATGGGTCGGATATGCTGAACCAATACGAATCTTGATGTCTTCAGCCGTCCGTTCCCCAATTACCAGGTTATGCACCTTCTTCATGTAATGCACAATTGATTCGGTCAGTTCATCCCCAGCAATCCTGACTGATTCGCTTAACACTGTACCTTGGAGACTCAGCACAGCGACTTCTGTCGTCCCACCACCAATATCAATAATCATGTTACCCGTTGGTTCAGCTACAGGTAGTCCCGCACCAATAGCCGCCGCTACAGGCTCGTCAATCAAATAAACTTCTCTAGCACCCGCTTGGGAAGCCGCATCCATCACAGCCCGTCTCTCTACCCCGGTGACGCCGCTAGGAATACCAATTACAATTCGGGGTGAGACCAGAGCTTTACCTTCATGGACGCGCTGGATAAAATGCTTGAGCATTAGCTCGGCGGTTTCAAAGTCAGCAATTACCCCATCACGTAAAGGACGTAGAGCCACTACGTTTCCCGGTGTTCTACCGAGCATTTTTTTGGCATCTTCTCCTACTGCCAATGGTTGTCTTTCATTTTGGTCTATGGCAACCACCGATGGTTCTTGCAAAACAATGCCTTTACCTGATACATAAACTAAAGTGTTTGCGGTACCGAGGTCGATACCCATATCTCGGGATAAAGAAAATCTACTGAAAAGACCCACTTCTACTCTCGCCCCTTATTCGCGATACGTTAATTCGTATAAATCTGTAACAATGCAACCGTGCAGGATTTTATTACTTTTTTTATCCACAGTCTAGTCAAACCGATGAATTTAAAATATCTGGTTGTATATTTTTTTTCCGATTCCTCATCTGTCCCCAGATAGATATTCATCTGGTCTAGCAATAAATCCGTCAACTTTTTAGTATTTACAACAATCTTATTAATTTTGTTGTATTGCTAATTACTTTAGTCTAGAAAATAGCAACTATAGCAATCGCCAATTCGCTATGATTTGAGCTTTTGCAGCAGCAGCCCCGCGATAGAAGCGAAGCCGAGCCTCGGATCGAGTTGCGATCCGAGCAATCTCTTAGGCTGCAAACAAGTATGGTACAATAGGGCTACCCGCCAAAGTGGGCAAGAGTGTTTCAGGGCTTCCCGCCTTGCTGCTCAACTCGAATGCCTCTGAACCTGTAACGAGACAGGTCATGTACGATGAAGGGTTGGGATAGGGAGTAGAAAGCAATTTCTTCACAAGTTTTCTCGTTGATACAACTCACTTCAAATCCTTCTGCGGTGGGGCATCACGCGGAAGTAAAACTGATATCGTGGAGGTGTCGGGTTGCCGAGCCGATGAAACGAGGAGCCAAGGACTCGGAAGCCCGCGCTCTATTGCTTCGCAATGAGCGTCGGGTAGGCGGGAAACCGGGATATGTCACTCACCATGAGTAAGTACAGCAGTACTGGAAATTCAAGCACATGAGTCTAAATGTTATTACCCTGGTGGGTCGTGTGGGTATGGACCCTGATATGAAGTATTTTGAGTCCGGTAGTGTCAAGTGTAGGCTGACACTGGCAGTCAACCGCCGCTCTCGAGATGCAGAACCTGATTGGTTCACCTGAGAATTATGGGGAAAAACGGCAGAGATAGCCGGTAACTACGTGCGTAAGGGAAAACAAATAGCGGTTAAAGGCTCCTTGAAGTTTGACACCTGGAGCGATCGCACTACCGGAGCCAATCGCTCTAGTCCGGTGATTTTAGTAGATCAACTAGATTTATTAGGCTCCAAGCGGGATACAGACAATGGGATGATGGATGACAGTCCGGAACATTTCTAGGAACTGGGCATCGGGCATCGGGCATCGGGCATCGGGCATCGGGCATCGGGCATCGGGCATCGGGCATCGGGCATCGGGCATCGGGCATGGGGATTGGGTAATGGGAATTAGTTATGCCTATTACCTATTCCCTAATTAATAGACCTCTTGGAAAAGTGTATTTTATCGGCGTTTATCAGCGTTTTATGCGCCAAGGGCGCACGCTCCGCGTACGGCGGTTAATTATTGAATTTTTAGGACTTTTGCAAGAAGTCTAATAACTAATTTGTAATGTCACTGATGCTTCTACTTGCTGTTCACCACCGACAACAGGAGTAGGAGCTTCTGCTGCTACTTTGGCTTCTAAGCCATAACGTACTATAGGTGGTGGTGGAGCGCTAGCGCTGTTAATTTGAATGCTCACGACTTCTCTAGGCTTGAGTCCCAAGACGGTTAAGACAGTACTCGCTTGTTTTTGAGCGTCTTGAGTTGCTTCTTGCAAAGCTTGTTGTTGGGCGTTAGAAATAGCCTCATCACTGGCGATAAAGCTGACTCCATCAATTCTCGTGGCTCCTGCTTTCACCGCTTCATCGATAATATTGCCAGCTTTTTCAGTATTAACACGGAACATAACACTATTTGTTGCTACATATCCTGTTAATCGCTGAACATTATTATTGTAAGTGTAAATAGGGTTAAGACTGATACCTGTAGTTTCTAATTTTTCGACGTTACGCGATCGCAACAAAGCCACGACAGCAGAAGACCGACGGGCTGCTTCTTGCTGTACTTCTTGGGCTGTTTTACCTTGAACTTCTACTCCCAAACGTACTTGGGTCAAAGTTGTCGGAATTGACTCTACTCCCCGACCGCTGACTGTGAGAGTTCTGGTCATTTTTTCTTGTGCCAAAACAGGAGACGTAAAACTCAAACACATTATTAAAGCTAAAGGTAGAGTTTGCCAAAATTTAGTTCCATTACCCCGATATGTAGATAAAACCAATTTATTCATTATTTCCACTCCTATCCACAAGTTATGCCAATCAAAGGAAATATTGGCTGAATGGATTTAGTTTTGCACTTGTATGAACAGAAAGTTTAATCTGTTACAGTTTTAGAAACTCAAAATTAATAATCAAATACAGCACCAACACAACAGGAGACTTGATAATGGCATATTGGCTGCTGAAAACCGAACCAGAAGATTACACTTACGACGATCTGGAACGGGATGGCAGCACAGTTTGGGATGGAGTGAGCAATAACCTTGCCCTCAAGCATTTGCGAAACATGCAAATTGGGGATTTGGTGTTAATTTATCACACCGGCAAACAGCGGCGAATCATGGGTATAGCAAAGGTAGTAACTCAGCCCTATCCCGACCCTTCACTTAACGATTGTAAACGCGCTGTCATCGACTTGCACCCTAGCGCTAGAGTTTCCCAACCTGTGACCCTGAAACAAATTAAACAGGATGGTCATTTCCACGACTTTGATTTGCTGAAGCTACCGCGCTTATCTGTAGTCCCAGTCTCCGAGGCACATTGGCAGCGCCTTCTAGAACTGGGGAATGGGGAATAGGGCATTGGGAATAGGGCATTGGGAATGGGGCTGTGTGACTGGAAACTTCAACAATCAAATATCCGTCCCCTGTGTTGAATAAATGTGATGTTGAAGAAACTTTCCGCGGTTCTTTCTGATTTGGTTGCCCACCCATGAGGAGAAACAACCCAGTAGGAAGTTTCTAGGGTATGCATCTATATTAAACAAACTGAAAGATTCTATAACTCAGGCTAACAGTCAACCGTCAACAGTAAAAACTAATGACTAATGACTAATAACTAATGACTGTGGAGTTGATTCGCGATCGCCCATTAGTGTAAGCTGACGCTTTTGAAAGTCAATTTAGATGCCAAGACTTGGACTCTTGAGTGTCTGCTTACTTGTCCGATGAACTGCGGCTGGCAGCTAGCTAGCTGCGTATCTAGTACAGGTCAGCATTAGGGTGTTATCCATGTGAAATGTCTAAAACCCTTGAATTACCCCCTCCCAGAGAGCGGTAGTAGCTGTGTCATAACAATCAGCTATACTCAAGGTCGGCATCAAAACTCAGGTGTGGACAGGTGAAGGTGTGAGAAACAGCCAACTCAAGGACATATTGATGTGCAGGGTTGGGTATAAACGTGTAAAAATTTGCCAGCCTCTGGAAAAATCGCCCCAGAAAAAAATACGGTTATTAGTATAAAAGTTAACAATATGTGGTGATTTTTCCGCCAAAATTGTCGGTGCGCGCACCTGTTAACTGGTAATGAGGCTGGCAGATTTTTCCGGTTTTAATGAAACGGATACAAAGTTAGGAGAAAGCACTGTGAAGTTACACTGGCTACTACCCAGTACTGTTCTAGGTCTTTTGATGCTCTCTTCTCCTGCGGATGCAGCGAGATTGCAATCTTGGCGTTTCGATCCCGATAACAATCGCCTAGAAATTCAAACAGATAGTGCTGTTCAACCTAAAGCACAGCTAGTATATAACCCCACCCGCTTGATAATTGATTTACCAGGTACTTCTCTGGGGCGTCCGATGGTTACGCAGCAGCAAACTGGTGCAATTAACTCGATTCGCGTCGGACAGTTTGATGAGAAAACCACACGCATAGTGGTGGAATTAAAGCCGGGATTTACCCTAGACCCCAAGGAAGTGAGGGTCAGGGGGGTAACTGCTAACAAGTGGACAGTACAATTACCAATACCAGAACTAGTTAATTCTGATTCTTCGCCTAGAACAGCCTATAGTATAGTTTCTAGTTCTGTTGCTAACAATAACTCTGTTGCTAACAATAACACGGTTGTCAACACTACTTCTGGCACTACTCAAATTGAGGGAGTACAAGTAACAGCCGATGGGCTTTTTGTTCGCACTAACGGTGGTGGTAATCCAGAGATTAGAGTAAACCGTAGCCGCGATCGCGCCTCTATTACCTTTGACATCAGAAATGCCAGCATATCACCCAGTCTCAGACAGCGGGATGTGGCAATTAATCAGTATGGTGTCAGTCGCATCCAATTCGCTAGCGTCCAAAATTCACCACCTGTAGTGCGGATGACGTTGCGAACTAACAAAACGTCCCCCGACTGGCAAGCTACAGTCAGCAATTTTGGCGGCATAGTAGTACTCCCTGTCGGTGGTGTTGGTAGATTACCTACCACGAACAATTCTCGCCCAGTAGCCACCACCCGCCCCACACCTAGACCATCACCACCAGTTAATGTCTCTGATAATAGTTCCTTTAATAGTTCTTTGGCGGTCATTGAATCGGTGGAATTGGGTGGTGGTGGTACCCAATTGGTAATTAGAGGCAACCAAAGGTTAACTTTTACCAACGGCTGGGATAGGTCAACTGGTCTGTTTCGGATTACCATTCCCAATGCCCAATTGGCGCGTTCGGTAAGAGGACCGAGTTTGGAAGCAAACAGCCCCGTTCTGAGGGTACGACTACAGCAACTAGACCCCCGCACGGTGGTGATTTTTGTCCAACCAGCCTCTGGGGTACAAATTGGCGAGCTTAACCAACTCAGTCCCCAATTAATCTCTCTCCAGCTACAACGCGCTCGTCCTATCGTTCCCCCCATTAGTTCCAATCCTTTCCCTGAACCATCCAGTAATCAATTTCCTACCCCCTCTCCCATGCCGAGGGTAAATGGGCGAGTTTTGGTGATGATTGACCCCGGACACGGGGGTAAAGACCCAGGCGCTATTGGTATTCGTGGACTGAGGGAAGTAGACGTTGTTTTGCCGGTTTCCCTACGCTTGGCACAAATTTTGCAGGAACAAGGGGTGCAGGTCATGCTCACCCGCAATGCTGATTATTTTGTAGACCTGGTACCACGGGTGGAGATGACCAAGCGGGCTGGTGCCGACTTGTTTGTCAGCATTCACGCCAATGCGGTGGCTGGTAGACGTCCTGAAGTCAATGGTTTTGAAATATATCATTTTGACCGAGGAAAGCTTTTGGCGCAGTACATCCACCGCAGCTACTTGCAAAGTATTAGTATCCCCGACAGAGGGGTGCGCCGAGCCAGATTTTTGGTAATCCGGCGTAACCCTGTCCCCGCCGTATTAGTGGAGTTGGGTTTTGTCACAGGTCGGCAAGACAATGCCCTAATGCGCCGCTCTGATTATACTGAGCAAGCAGCGCAGGCGATCGCCAGGGGAATTTTACAATACATCCAGCGAGGACAATAGCTTTCACCACTCAAGAGTCAAAAACAGATGCGATTAATCGAAAGCGACGGGAAACTCCACCCACAAGCTGGTGGAGAGGGATAGTTACCCCATCCCTTGGGGTATTGGGTATAGGGTATCTTCCACATCTTTCCCATGCCCCATTCCCTATTCCCCATGCCCAAAAACTCCACCCAAAAGTGGGTGGAGTTTTTCATCACGTCTGTTTTCGACTCAGAACTTTTTCCCGTTAGATAAAAAATTCTGATTCCAAATGATTTAGTTGAATTTTTTGCGGATGTAAAATGGCTGAAAACTTTGATTTGAGAGCTTTTTACGGCTAATGTGCCTGCCATCGCCGCCCCCATTTTCCAGATTTACCGTAATTTACATCTGTACAAAATCGGTAGTTACTTGAAAAATTGTTTTAAATTTATCTGTTCAACTACAAAATCCTAAATCTGCCTGTGTCTCAAATTTTCGCCTCTGAAGGTAATCATTCCCCGCTTTGCGATTTCCAAGTACAACGTGCCCCTATAGGTATCTTCGATAGTGGTGTGGGTGGCTTGACGGTACTGCGGCAGCTATACCGTCAACTTCCCAATGAATCGATTATTTATTTTGGGGATACAGCCCGATTGCCCTATGGTATACGTTCCCAAGCAGAAATTTTGCAGTTTGTCCGCGAAATCCTGACCTGGATGCTCCAACAGGGCGTCAAAATGGCGATTATGGCTTGTAACACTAGTTCTGCTCTGGCGCTAGAGGCGGTACGCTCTGAGTTTCCTATCCCCATCCTCGGACTCATCCTCCCTGGGGCACGGGCAGCGGTACAGCACGGAAAGCGTATTGGTGTGATTGCTACCCCAGCAACTGCTGCTAGCAATGCCTATAAAAATGCCATCCTGGAAATCGACCCCAAGGTTCAAGTCTGGCAAGTCGGTTGTCCAGAGTTTGTACCACTCATTGAGCAAAACCGCATCACTGAACCCTATACAGTGGAAGTAGCACGGGAATATTTGACGCCTCTACTTCAACAGGAAATTGACACTTTAGTCTATGGCTGTACCCATTATCCCCACCTCGCACCAGTACTGCGATCGCTGCTACCCAGCCATGTCAAGCTCGTCGATCCGGCTGTCCATGTCGTGGCTGCTGCTGCTTGCGAGTTAGATATGCTAGGCTTAAAAAATGCTTACCCTGCAATGCCAACTCGCTTTGCCGTCAGCGGTTGTCCACAACAATTTGCTCAGTCCTCCATGCAATGGTTAGGCTGCACACCCGCAGTCGAGCAAGTCCGTTTTAGTGATTTCCCACTAACGCCAGTTCTACAAGACCTAAAAACTGCTGATTCCTGAGTCTCTGGGGGCGCACGGCTGTGTTCCCCTACTAAGTCCTGAGTCCTGAGTTGTAACAGACGAGTTAACAATTCTTAACTCATCCCCCTTTAACTCCTCACACCTTTTTTTAGCTCCAGACTCAGTACTCAGTACCCAGTTATCTTTAACGTACAGTAGTTACTTCACTCACCGGAGAAGTTGTTGAGACTAATTCTTGGTGATGTCGGTTCTTGGGGGCTGAAACTCCACCAGAACTAACTGTCTTCTTGGCAGTTCGCCCCGCAAGTGCTAATAACAGATAGACAGTTAACAAATAGCCTGCTGCCAAAACAGGAATAATCAAAGGCATGTTACCGTAAGTCATGTGCCGCCAGCGCTTCCCTTTTCTTTAAAGAAAAATTAAATTACATAGATACACTACAAGCCTCACCCGCCAAAATATATTTCGACGGCTCTTCAGGAGCAAAACATAAAGTAGCCGGGGGAAAATGCCTTTCCAACGGCTTGTATTATTTATCAAGTCCTCACAGACTATGCCGAGCCAGACCCACTGAATCACTAAAAAGCAGTTAGACTGCTAAAAAGAAATTTCCTAGTGGCAGCTAAGCACTCTACCTAGTCTGCTATTTCAATGCGCCATTAACTCCTAGGTAATCATTTACCTGGTTTAGGCGACTATGAATTGTATGGCATCACTAACTCAAAAAGTATAATTACCTAGAGGTAACTTTTTTTTTGGAGTGAATATGTGATATTGTCTCAATGTCTATAAACTAGGCTAGCACAACATTCCAGACTTTGAACGTCTTTTTTTTGACTAATTTAAAATTCTCTCGGATATCTGACGAAAAATCACAAAAATCATCGATTTGCCGTCATCACCAACCTAATTGCTTGATAATAACTGTTAGTTATCATTATTGAACTAAGGAACAGACAATAGTGGCTAGTAGCTAGCTAATAATTTGTTAAACATTATACAGCCGAGCCTCCTAGTAACGCTAGTAACTTGAGGCTCTGCTGTATAAATTTTTTTTCCAAACCTACCATTTTAGCAAATAAAAGGCAGCTTTTGCTAGTGCTTTTGTCTAAAGAAAAGGTTAATCGCAATTTAATTGTATCAATAGGTGTTGGCAAAAAACCAGGTATTGTTGGGATTTTATTTAATAAAACTTTGTTCTTGTCAATGGTTAGCTTAAAATGAGAAGAAGATATGTAAACTTTCGTAACTTCAGCCTGAGTCAACCAATCCATGACCTCAGCCACTTCCCTCTTTTCCCCTGTTGAAGCAGACCTGCGTTTGCTCTCAGAGAACCTCAAACACCTAGTTGGTAACAGCCACCCCATCCTCTATGCAGCGGCGGAGCATCTCTTCGGAGCTGGGGGAAAGCGGATTAGACCGGCAATTGTCTTACTGGTATCGCGGGCGACAATGCTAGAGCAAGACATCACACCCCGACATCGAAGATTAGCCGAGATTACGGAAATGATCCACACCGCCAGTCTAGTACACGATGATGTGGTAGATGAATCCGAGATGCGGCGTGGTGTTCCCACAGTTCATAGCTTGTTTGGGAATCGCATCGCTGTCTTAGCGGGAGATTTTCTATTTGCCCAATCTTCTTGGTATTTGGCGAACCTAGACAACCTAGAGGTGGTGAAATTGCTGTCACAAGTGATTATGGACTTGGCAGCAGGGGAGATTCAACAGGGGTTGAACCGTTTTAATAGTGGAATTACCATTGAGACTTACTTAGAAAAGAGTTATTACAAAACAGCGACTTTAATAGCTAACAGTGCTAAAGCAGCGGGGGTACTGAGCGAAGTATCACCAGAAATAGCAAACCATTTGTACAACTACGGGCGGCATCTTGGTTTAGCATTTCAGATTGTGGATGATATTTTAGATTTCACCAGTGAGAGCGAAACTTTAGGTAAACCGGCAGGTTCCGATCTCAAGTCAGGGAATTTTACAGCCCCAGTATTATTTGCTTTGTCAGAAAAACCCTATTTAGAAGTACTGATTGAAAGAGAATTTGCTCAGCAAGGAGATTTAGAGCAAGCTCTAGCGCTGATTGCGGATAGTCAAGGAATTCAAAAAGCACGGGAATTAGCTACTCACCATGCAAATCTTGCTGTAGAGCATTTAGCTGTCCTTTCTCCTTCCGAGTCTCGTGAAGCTTTGATGAACATAGCGGAGTACGTGCTGAGTCGGCTGTATTAGAAATGTTAAGCTCGGAGTGATGAGTTCTGAGTGCTGAGTGATTTTCCCATTCATAACTCAAAACTCATAGCTCATAACTTATTTCAAGCAAAATCTGGCGGTATCTGGTTGCGGGAGGGGTTTGAACCGAGCTGTTGTTGAATCAAATTTTGCAAATCTTGGCGAAGAACTTCGACCCCGTTAGTTAAATTCCCGGATATTTCAAAAAAAACGATACTATCTACCGTTTCCAAAGCCACGAGCTGGAATAAGATGTGAGTGACGGGAATCGGGACAGCAATGACCTGGGGGTCTAACCCCACAGACGCGCTGCCCTGTACATCCTGTAAGGTAGGGTAAGCGTATATTACCCGCTTTTCTACCTCTGGATTGGTACGATTTGTCAACGTTGTAACAACCCAGCCCTGCTCCAAGTTTTGGAGAATATAGTACTGGAGATGGCGTAATTGTTGGGCGATGGCGCTCAAAATAGGAGCGATCGCCGCCACTACCCTTGGCGTTACACCATCTTGGGGTGCGTTATCTATCAGCAATTGAATTTGTGTTTCTACATCCATAATGAGCGGAAAACTGCTCCTAGCTTGTGGTGAGCATGAGGTGAAGTGTGAATCATCATGGCAGCACAATTGAGAATACCAATTGAGCTACCTTCACACCCTCACGCTAGCATCCATCAACAAGCTGGTTGTACTTGACTATGTTAGGGTCTTTTTTTAAACACCAAGCTATGAATTCAGCAGTAACCACACCAAGCGGGGGAAACTCTACCAGCGTGGAGGGGATTTATCAACTCTTATTTCAGGAATTGAAGGCTTCTACAAAAGCTTCACAGCAGAATTGTCATCAAGTAGCCTTGCGGACGGCTACGGAAGTCAGCCGCATCTGTAATGAGAGCAAACGCATCCAAGCCTCTGGCGCTGTAGATAACTGGGCAACCACTCTAGCCAGACATAGAATCAATCAATGTATTAAATACTATAGATTAGGTTCTGGTAGGGGCAGGGTGGAATTACACAGTACCCTGAGCGCCATTATCTATCGCTACATTAATCCAGCCCAGGGGCAAATGAGCTATCAAGGGCGACTTACCATGATAGAAGACTTCCTGCAAAGTTTTTATTTGGAAGCATTAAATGCTTTCCGCCGGGAAAACCAACTCCCCGCTAACTACTGTCCCAGAACTCTGCTAGAACTAGCCGAGTATATGGCATTTACTGAGCGCTATGCCAAGCGCCGAATTCCCTTACCAGGAAGGCAACAACAGCTAATTATCCTGCGAGCGCAAACCTTTTCCCAACAACAGCCGCCAGAAACTTGTGTAGACATTGAGCAGGCAGCAGAAGGGAGCGGTAGCGACTCAGACAGCACTTGGGAAGATGCAGCAGTCCAGCAAGTGCGGGAGTTGATGGTCACACAAGCAGACCCCGAACCCCAAGAAGAGACGCTACGCACGGTGGTGATTAGGGAATTAATGGCTTATCTAGAACAAAGGCAACAAAACGATTGTGCCGATTACTTCACCCTGCGGTTGAAAGATTTATCCGCCCAAGAGATAGAAGAGATTTTGAACTTAACACCCCGCCAGCGGGATTACTTGCAGCAGCGCTTTAAATACCATTTAGTTAGGTTTGCTCTGTTGCACAGGTGGGAACTAGTTCACGAGTGGCTGGAAGCAGATTTGCGGACTAATTTAGGACTGACACCCAAACAATGGCAAAAATTAACAAAGCAATTGGATGCTAAAGACCTTTCTATACTGGAATTAAAACAACAGGGACAATCGGACGACAGCATCGCCAAAAGCTTAAGCTTGACGATGGCTCAACTGCAAAAACGTTGGTTTCAACTTTTGGAACAAGCTTGGGAAATTCGTAATACCTTCGTATCCGGATCAAGTGTATCTACTCATGAATAGTGACTCAGAAGCAATTTCACGCCAATTTTTCGCTTGGCTGTTGCAAGATACCGCAACCGTTGACTCCCAGCCCTTTGGGGATGACGAGTCAACTAGTGGGGATGACCCCTTTACCGCCACTGCTGGTAACGGTGGCGGTGAGTCATCAGGGTGGAGACCCCAAACTTTAGAACTCGGAGAAATTCCTGCCGTGGAAAATCGTTTCCAAGCCGTCCTCGAACGTCGGTTAAAAGTTGAAATTGAAAGCCATCCACCCTTGTTTCCTTGGGAAACAGAGGTGTTTGACTATCCAGATTATGTTGATAACTCCTTGTCTGAATTAGTTCCGTTATCATTATGGGCGGTGCAGCAAGATAATCTGCTCCTGCCGATGTCTCTGCCGGAACATATGTTTCAGCAATTGCTCCTCAAGTGTCAGGAAATAGTGCAAACTTCCCTACAGCTTGGACAACAACTAATTCAAGCTGTGGAGAGCTTTTTCCCTGACGAGTCCTACATGATACTTAATGAAGTAGCTGGACGGGTACTTATGTCTTCTTCCCCCCATCGCGATGGCAGGGAGATACTAGAGACAATGCCCAATCTTGAGAGCAGTTACGAAGATTTAATCCCACAGCAGCAGATGGTATTGTCTTTTTTGACAGCAAAGCAGGTGCTAGAAAGTCTGCTCCTGCAAATTTCCACCACAAATCCCGTGGTAGAACGGCAGTGGACCACTAGCGCTGGGTTGTTAAGACTGCAAGTGCAATACCAATTTCAAGCTGCTGTGCCGAAACTGCGAGTAGAGTGTGAGTTACCCGCACCAGGGATAGTGACTCTGAAGGGAGATAGCGCCCAAGCAATGGCAGAGTCTTCCTATCCTGTTACCCTGAGTCTAGAATTAAGCTGTTTACGACTCAACCAACGCTATACACTAGAAGTTCAATTCCCAGAATTAGACCCACAGCCTTTAATGTTTACAATTTTGTTGAATCAGTAAAAATACTGATTAGGGGCGTAAGGCTTTACGCCCCTAATCAGCACTATTTACAATAGACCCAGGATGCATAGCTTACGTCGTCTACCAGGATGGAATTACTGGCGTCGGGAAATGGCAGCAGTACCCGCACAAGAAGTGGAAGACTCTATTTTGTTGCGGGTACTTGTTCTAGCGCTAGTTGTATTGGGGATTTTGTCCACGGATGTTGCCGCTGAAACCGAATTTAGCTTTTGGGCTGTACCCCTTTCTATATTGGGGAGTAGTTGGAGTTGGTATCGCCGTCGCCTAAGTAATATCACGGTTAAGTTTGGTATTGCTATTGGCATGTTGCTGGCGCTGGGAGCTTTCTTTGCTCGGTTGTTGGGAGAGTTGAATGATACACGCCTCGCTTTGGCAGAATTACTGATTCAACTGCAAATACTCCACAGCTATGATATGCCCCGGCGCAAGGATTTGGGCTACTCAATAGTGATTGGGTTAATTTTGCTGGGTGTAGCAGCAACCCTCAGCCAAACTTTAGCTTTTGGGACCGTACTACTGTTGTTTCTGGCGATCGCTCTGCCGGTTTTAGTTCTTGATTATCGCTCCCGTCTGGGGTTGGGACAGTTAAAAATTCCCACTTCTAAATTAAAAAATCGCCATTACTCAGTTTTTAACTGGAAATTTTTAATTGTAAATTTTTTAACAATTTTGGGTCTGGGACTGTTAATTTTTGCCCTCTTACCCAGGCTCCCTGGATATCAACTGCGGACGTTTCCGGTCAGTTCACCAATTGAGTTGAAAGGCAGTTTTACAGGACGTAGTATCATCAACCCTGGCTATATCCGCCGAGGTAATAACAATCAAGGTGAAGGTGAAGGTAATGGTGGTGGTGGACAGGGAGATAATGGGGAACCCGGTAAACTAAATGATACGTTTTATTACGGTTTTAGCAGCCAGATTAACCAAAATCTTCGGGGGGAGATGAAACCCAAGGTCGTAATGCGAGTGCGATCGCAAGCTGAGGGGTTTTGGCGCGTTTTAGCATTTGACCGCTATACAGGTAAGGGATGGGAAATTTCCCGCAACGACCAGGTATCGCTAATTAAGCGACTAGCATGGTCTTACCAATTTTTTGTTTCCGCTGCACCAACCATTGCTCGTACCGAGGAGGTAGTGCAAACCTACACTGTAGTCTCAGACTTACCCAACCTGATTCCAGCTTTGTATTTTCCCAAGCAAGTGTTCTTCCCCACCCCAGAAATAGCAGTAGATCCAGAAGGGGGATTACGCTCACCTGTGGGCTTAAGTGAAGGTTTGACCTATACAATAATCTCCGAGGTTCCAAAACGCGATCGCACCCAATTGCGGCAAGCATCCACGGAATACCCCAAAAGTATCACTAATTATTATCTCCAAGTACCACCAGCAATTGCCGAGAAAGTCCGCAAACAGACCCAAGAAATTCTTGATAATTACAACCAACAACGGGTAGCTAAGTCACGAAAGACCTTAGATTCCCCCTATGAAAAAGCTCTCTACTTGGCACAGTACTTAAAGCAGCGCTACAGTATTCCTGAAAATCCGCTGATGTTGCCTTATTTAGGGACAAACGAAGACCTAGTAGAAGCTTTCCTGTTTAAACACAAAGGTGGTTATCCCGACCATTTTTCTACCGTGCTGACGGTGATGCTGCGTTCCATTGGTATCCCAGCTAGATTAGTGGTGGGTTTTGCACCTGGGGAGTTTAATCCGTTCACAGGGATGTACGTGGTGCGAAATACCGATGCTTATGCTATGACTGAGGTATTCTTCCCCAAATATGGTTGGTTTGCCTTTGACCCGATTCCCAATCATCCCCTAATTCCCCCTTCGATTGAGGATACGGAGACTTTTAGCGTTCTACGACAATTTTGGCGATGGGTAGCTGGCTGGCTACCTTCACCAGTCACAGGTTTCTTGAATACAATATTTGGGGCACTGTTCACCTGGATAACTAGAGCGATCGCTTGGTTTTTCCGGTTATTTTCCCAGGGTTGGTTGGGAGTTTTAACAGGCTTAATCCTAGCTACGGCTATGGGTTTAGTCGGTTGGTTAGGATGGAAGGGTTGGCGTGAATGGAGGTATCGTCGGTGGTTAAACAAGTTACCACCAATGGAAAGCCTTTATCAACAAATGCTGGCTTGGACTGCTACCAAAGGGTGTCGCAAGCATCCGGCTCAAACACCTCTTGAATATGCTAGACTATCCCACGAATATTATCCCCCAGCCACCGCTGATCTGATTGAGGAAATTTGTCAAGCATACGTTAGCTGGCGTTATGGAGGTCATCCTCCTCAATTCCAGCAGCTAGAGCAGCAATGGCAAGCTTTAACAAAACGTAATGAAGCTACTGGTAAGTAGTAATTCTTAGTTGGAATTTGAATTTGCATAGTTAAACTTTAGTACCATAAAATAGCATTTTCAAATTGCCTCAATCATGACGTTTTAAATAATCCAGGGCATCTACCGCCTAAGAAGTTGAAAATATTATTAGTTAATTACTGCGGTTATGCCCGAACAAGTACAACGATTTCCCTTTAGCAGCGTTATAGCGCCAGCTTTATTTCTATCTTCTGTTATATTTACTACTTTAACTTTACCAGTAGCCTTGTTAAGAAATGAGCCGCTAACCATTGACCTGCCGTTTTTTAGAGCGGAAATTCAACCAGTTTTTGAAGGTAATAATAATGAACAAGCTATTCGTTATATCGGCTCGGTTGTAGTTATTAGTACAGCCGTAGGACTATTCAAAGTAGATGCTAGTCGGCGGCTTTATCTAGCCCGTCAAGCGCAAGCAGAAAAGGACTTAAAAGAAGCAGAGGCGGAAAATATGCCGCAGCAGCCTCTCGAAGAAGTAGAATCAGAAATGACAGTCCCGCCCAAGGGTTTAGAAGAAGAGTTATCAACTAGTGCTAACTTCGATTTTGAGGCATTAGTACAAGCTTTTGAAACAATTCCTGATAGTGGGTTATCCTTACCAACGGAAGCACCGGAATCGCAAAATTTGGAGTTATCCCCCGTTGCCGATACCGTCGATTTAGCTGCAATAGAATTAGGGGATTTTTTCCCAGAATATCAGATATTGGATGGCGATGAACTAGCCAAGAAAATCTTAGACCCTAGTCAGTACACACAGTGTCGAGTCAAAATACCTCGTTTCCAGCAGCGATTATTAGCAGTTGCTGTCAATGGTGAATATTACACGTTTCTCAGAGCCGAAAAAACCATAGATAAAGTCTTAGAAACCATCGCTAAGCTAGAACAAAAAGCTAATCAAATTGTAATTACTAAGACAGAAAAAAATTACGCCATCTGGTTACTTGAGCCGGAAGCTTACCAAGAGTGATGGGATAATCCTCAAGAGTCCATAGTCCGATAGCAATCCGAGAGAGGGTGTCACCTGATACCCTCTCTTCGATTTGGTCGGCAAGTCTGTATTAGCCATCGTTCATATTTCCAATCTCAACCACTAAAGCTAAAAATTGAGACCTACAAAACAAAATTAGTGCTTTAGATATAGGGAAGAAACAAAAAAATCAGGCTAAATTGGGATTAGTTATGGGTAAAAGAGGTATAATGTGTAACTTTTTCCCAAAAATAACAGGGTAAATACCGATGCATCATCAAAGGTACAGCAAATGAATTCTAATGCATTGTCGAGGCAATATCTGGCAGAAGACAGATATGTTCGTGGCATTAAACTCAATAATATAAGCCTCTATGAGGTGGAACTGCAAGCAGCGGATCTATGGGGAGCGGTTTTGAGTTCGACAAACTTGTCAGGTAAGAATCTTAGCGGCGCAAATTTAAGTAGAGCGGATTTGAGTCAAGCTGATTTGAGCGCCGCTGACTTAAGTCATGTTAACTTATTGTGGACAGATTTAAGATATGCAAACTTAACAGGAGCTAACCTGGAAGGAGCGTATTACAATGAAGCAACATTGTTTCCAGAGGATTTTGACCCCAGCGTACTCGGAGCCTATGCTATCTGTCCCGGTGCTGATTTAGTAGAAGCCAATCTTCAAGCAGCTAATTTAGATGCGGTAGATTTAACCACAGCCAACTTAACAGGAGCCAATTTACACAAGACTACTCTGTTTGCTGCTGATTTGAGCCGAGCTAATCTTAGAGAAGCCAATCTGTCCCAAGCCAACTTATGGCAAGTTGATTTTACAGAAGCTACGCTGATAGCAGCCGATTTAAGTCGAGCAGATTTATGGCAAGCTAAGTTTACAGCAGCGGATTTGACACAAGTAGATTTAAGACAAGCTAGTTTATTTGGTGCGGATCTAAGTTCTGCCAACCTCCAGGACGCTAACTTACAACAAGCACTATATAACCACACTACTAAGTTTCCCAATGGTTTCCCTATAACTGATACTGGAGCATACTTGATTGCTCCTGGGGTATCACTTCAAGGTTTGGATGTCAGATGGGCTAACTTAAGCGGTGCGGATTTAAGAAAAGTTAACTTGTGTGGGGTTGACTTGAGTGCTGCCGAACTGAGAGAAGTTAATTTAGAAGGAGCAATTTACAACCCAGCAACTCAATTTCCCCCCGATTTTGACCCCACTAAAGCAGGAGCATATTTGATTGCTCCTGGAATGTCCCTCCAAGGAGTGGATTTAAGTGGGATGAAGCTCACCGGAATTGATTTCCGACAGGTAAGATTGATCGAAGTTAATTTGAGTCAAGCTGACATGTGGGGAGTTAATTTAGGTGGTGCTAAGTTAGAACAAGTAAATTTGAGTGAGGCAAATTTATCTGGTGCTAATCTGAGTGGTTGCACTTTAAATTATGTCAATCTAACGGCTGCTAATCTCCAGCAAGCTGATTTAACAGGAGTAATCTTGCAAAACACCGATTTAAGTCAAGCTGATATCTGGGAAGCTAATTTAACCGGAATTAAAGGCATGGATGCTGTTGGAGGCTAGGGTATGCTTTGTGCCCCTTAAATTCTTTCCACTCTCCTCGTCGGGCTAGAATGACAAAACCTGCTGTTAGCAGGTTTTCGTCTGACTATCAGTATATCACCTAGCGCAAAAAGTCGGAGGGAGAGATAGGTGCAGTGGTACGTTGTCTTTCTTCTGGTGGGACTTGTAATCTGTTGATATTAGGATCTTCCTCCTTAATTATGTAGCGATCGCCCCAACCAAAATTAAAGTCTTCTGGTTTTACTGCAGGAGCGTCAGTTTTCCCTGTTGGTAGGTCAACAGGCATTATTTTGCTAATATGAGCGTACTGTTCGCCATCAGTAGTATATTTGAGAAATTTATTAGCTAGCCTCTGAATTTGTCCGTCTACCTGCTTTTGCATTTTTATAGCTTGACCTGCTCTAGTAGTAGTGGCAATGAAGCTAATTTCTTTCACTGGTTCCAGGGATATTTTTAGTTTAGGTTCTTCTACTATTTGCCAAACTTCGCGAAAAGAACCATCAGATGCAACCTCCCAGAGATTTAAATTAGTCTGCCATTTACCGTTCTTTACCAGAGCCTCTTGATAGGCAAGCATGGAATAGGTAAGATTTGAATGCAAGCTCAACAATTGTTGTTCGCGCGGTTGCAGATAGCGAATAGCTGCTATGGCAATTTTGGTATTATCAGGCATATTGGCAGTGCCTGTAAGATTATAAACCCCCGGACGGTCGCTGGGTTCAACTTTAATGCTGATATTGTCTTTTGCCCACGGGTTAGGGAATAGCCATTGCGGAGGAGAACAACCAGTAACCAAGTTAAGAATAACAGCTAAGCTTAACCATCTAATGATTGGGTGTGCAGTCTGTTTTGGCTGGATTTTCATCATAAATACTGAAGTAAGAAGGAAAAAATTTGATTAAAATGGAAATATAGCTTGACTGAATTTAGTTTATTGCTAATTTTCAGCAATTAACAACTACAAATACTATAATTTCATACTCATGAACAACTCTCTGCTCGGGGGTTGCAGGTTTTCTGCATTGATTTTTACTTAAACATACATTTTATTCCTGAGTCTTCAGGGTATTTTTAGTAAAATCTAGATAGCTAGATAAAAAAGATACATTTCGTTATGTATAAATCTAATACTCTGTTTAGTAAAAATAATACTTCATATAATCTTCATATAGATTTTTAGTCGTCTTTATCCATTATTTTATAAATGAAAGCTAGAAATATTGAAGAGTTATACTAACTTGTATAGTATAGCCAACTACGTTTTTACTATTAGGGTTGCATCCTAATTATCAAACATGAAAGCTATTATCGTAAGGGGGCGATTGTAGCTACCAGCCAACAAGTGTTTTCTGCTAGAGGTTGCTCTAGCAATTTTCAGGATATAGGGTGCTGTTATTTTGCCAAAATATCCGGGTCTGGGGTTGAGAATTACGTAATTATCAATGACCAGTTACTAGGTATTTATCCTTCATAATTAATAAAAAATTAAGCCTAATTATTGGAGGGGGTTGCTGCTGTTACGAATAAGACAGAAAGATTATCCTGCCGGAGATTATCAGACAGGACAGGTAATGCTGTCAAACTGATAACTTGATGTTTAAAAATAAACTTTGTATTATGTGTTGGAATTTACATGTAAACCTGGGGAAAGTCAGCGATTTACAAAAAATTGGTAACAAATATGTATCAAACAACTAAGTATTTTGATAGAAAAAGCGCCAGTTTAGGACTTGGGTGCAGCTTGTTTAGTCGCCTGCTATACCTTGGCTCCGTTTCCACTATGGTGCTGTTAATCTTGGGAGTTGAAGGTAAGTTCACAAGCGCAGCCCAAGCACAAGAAGTAGCTAATAACGGTGAACCAGCTACACCTGCGGTTGCAGAAGCACCAACAGACGATATAATTTCCGCACTCAGGAAAAACCCGCAACACTCAACAACCAACAGTTATACCCAAGCAGTTAGCAACGAGAAGACAACGGCGGCTTCTGCTGTTTCCTTCCCAGAGAAACTAACAGAAGTAGCCCCAAGTGAAACATTTGGGGAGGAATTTCCTAATGACCAACAACAGGTTGAACCGAGCAAATCTTTTTCTACTGCATTAGTAGAAGACCAACCAGCAGCATCTGAGGAAAATTTTTTCTCCCAGGTAGAATTTGCGACCGAGCAACAACAGATTGAACCGAGTAAAGATTTTACTACTGCATTAGTCAAAGAAACGCCAGCAGCCGAGGAAAATTTTTTCTCCCAGGTAGAATTTGCGACCGAGCAACAACAGGTTGAACCGAATCAATCTTTCACTACTGCATTAGTACCAGAAAATCCCACAGCGTCAGAGGGGGATTTTTTGGCTCAGGTGTCCCCTGCTCAAAACATAACCGCCGATCAGCAACCGCAGACTCTACCTGTGAAATTTTTTGCTGAACAGGGTAAGGAAAATTTAGCCGCTGAGAATAGTACAGTAACTATACCATCAGCGCAAGCAGTCAGCAGCACAACAGAGGATTTAGCGCGATCGCGATCTGTCAACGACAGCAACCTGCTTGCCTCAGATTCCCAACAACAAGCGCAAACACCGACCAGGGGGGGGGAAACCCCGCCCCCTACACCTACTTCCAGCACAAATCTCCCACCTGCAAGGGTTGTTGGTACTCCCCAAGTCCGCTTACAGGGGGTTTATCTCCGCCAAGGTGAAGATGACGCTGCACGCGCTAGGGTATCAGGAATTTACCCCTTCAGTCCCTACGTTTTGGTAGGTGCAACGGTAGATTTAACCACTGGTGAGGGACTATCTGACTCGCCAGAAAGCGGATTGAGCATTAGCGAACTCTATCTAGCCGCTTCCCCACCCAGCTACCAGAATTTGCGCTTTGTCGTTGGTCAAATGGATTTGACTTCTTATTTTGACCGCAACAGCTTTGCTAAAGATGGCGCAACCCATTTCTTTCACCCTCTATTCCAAACTAACCCAGCATTAAGCGCGACTGCGATTTCTTCTCGTCCAGGAGCGCTGGTGACATGGGCAATTACAGAAAATATTGAAACCAAAGCTGCTGTGTTTTCTTCCTCCCGCAACCTCGGTGACTTTGCTTTCGATGCTGTCGCAGGGGAGCTTGCTTTCCGCTTTGGTAATGCGATTGTTCGCGGTACTTACGTTAATGCTCGCGATGCAGGGAAGCGAGATGGTTTTGGGGAAATTTTCCAGATTCGGCGCGACAACGGTGAATTCGGAATTAACAGTGGCGATCGCGAAGAATCCTATGGCATCAATGGTGAGGTATTTATTCCCAGCCTAAAACTCGGCTTGTTCGGTCGCTACGGACGTTACGAAAATCAAGATATTGGCAAGGGTGGAGATACCTACAGTTTTGGTTTAAACTTCTTGGATTTATTCCAGAAATTTGACCGCTTAGGACTTGGTTACGGTCGTAATCTCTCTAATGATGACCTGCGAGAACGCTCTGGGTCAAAAGTACCCGATGTAATGGAACTGTTTTATGATTTTCGCATCTCTCCCAATCTCCGGCTAGGTTTTACCCTGCAAGGAAGGGATGAATTTTCGGAAACAGTTGCTGGAGTACGAATTAAAACTGAATTTGATCTCAGTTCTGCTGTTCGGAGGACGTTGCGATGAGAACTAAAATCACCTCCCTTACCGGGAAAAAAAGAGAGCTATCACGGGGTCAAAGCGGATTCATTTTTTTGATTCTTTTACTTACTTTTACTCCAGCCCTCAACTTAACTGTAGGTCATATCCCCGCAGCCCTTGCACAATCAGCCTCAATGCCTGCGGCGGTGCGTCAAGGTTATAACCTGTTAAATAAAGGCTGGGTAGACAAGGCCATCCAGGCATTTCGTCAAGCTATTCAACGCCATCCTGATTCGGTGGACGCCAAACTTGGGTTAGCGATCGCCTATCAACGGGCTGGTAAAGATGCAGATGCTTGGAGTGCTTATCAACAGGTTCTAGCTCAAGCACCGAATAATCAAACTGCCTTGAAAGCCGTCGGTGTCCTCGGTGGTTATCGTCAAGAATGGCAAGTAGGTGGGATTAATGCTCTGACTACTTTGTTAAAATTGACACCTAATGATAATGAGGTGCGCGCTCAACGTGCCTTATTATTAGGCTATCAAGGTCGATTCAGCGAGTCAATATCTGAGTATGAAATAGTACTGCAAGCTAAACCGTCACCGGAAGCAATTCTCGGTGCCGCCCAAATCTATACCTTCAGTGGCGATTACCAGAAGGGACTGGAATTATTTAACCGCTACCGCGCCACTGGTAAGCAGATATCGAAGTATCAAACTGCCGCCTATGCTCAGGCTTTGAGGGGTACGGGCAATGTGAAAGGGGCAATTGGGGTACTAGAGACCCAACTGCGGCAGCTAAAAGCTGACGACCCCGTGACAGTTGATATTCGGGCAGCCCTGGCTGAAGCTTACCAGGCAAATCAGCAGCTATCGGAAGCTGTGGAAGTCTTAAAACCCTTGCGCGGTAAAAAAGATGCCACCCTGCCCCTAGCACGGGCGCTTTCCCAAATTGGACGGCGCAGCCAGCGCATGGATATCTATGGCGAAGCAATCACCCTCTACCAGCAATTACTGGCAAGCACCCCCTCACCAAGTGTTTCTTTAGTTACTGAAGTAGCTGATGTTTTAAGTGAATCTCCCCAAGACAGAGAAGAGGCACGGAAACTGTATCAACAGCTACTGCAACAACAACCAAACAACCGGAGTCTATCAGTAAAGCTGCTAACCTTAGAAAGTCAGATGGGTGTCCTCTCCGCAGGGGAGTTGCGCCAAAGTATAAATACGCTCTTTGAAGTAGCAGGGGCGGAAGCAACAGAACAAAGAGCGATCGCCCAAGTTTTATTAAGAATAGAACCACCAGACCCAGAACTGCTACCGATTTATCAGAGCTTGCTGGCTTCGGGTGTGGACGAGCCATTTTTGCATTACCGGGTAGCGCAGATATACGTACAGCAGGAAAAATTTACCGAAGCCAAGCAGGCGCTAGAAGCCTATAGCGCTACCCCAGTGGGAGCCAGAGATTTAGCCCCCCTATTGCTGCTTGCAGACATCGAACGTCGCCAAGGTAACTTAGAAGCTGCCGCTAGCCAATATGAGGCAATAATTGCCCGCCAAGAGACATCTAGCGCTATAGTTAACGATGCCTTACGTGCCCTAGTTGGAATTCGTTTGACCCAAAACCGCGCTCAAGATGCGATCGCTATCTACGATCAACTCCTAGCCCGCAATCCAGAGGATATGGTCAGCAAGTTAGGCAGAGCTAGCGTTGCCTACCAAGCAAAGCAGATATCCGTCTCGGAAGCCGAAGCGGTACTCAGCCAATGGTTGACCACCCAAGCCGCCAACAATACACCCCCAGAATTATTTAGCCTGGTTGCCGTCCTGCCACCAGTTCCAGAACGGGAGGAACTGTACAATAATTTACTGAGCATTCAACCAGAGAACCTGCCAATTCAACTACGTAGGGTGCAAGTCATAGCTAAGCGTGACCCGGCAGCTGCTAAAAGCGAAGTCGCAAAGTTGATTGCTCGCGACCCAGAGAACATAGGTGCTTACTTCTTACAAGGAGAATTGGGACAAACTTTAGAAGACTTGGATTTAGCCGCCAAATCTTACCAGAGCATTTTGGCACTTAAGCCCAAAAATGTAGATGCCCTATCCGCTCTGGCTGGGGTTCGCTTTCAAGAAAAACGGTTTGCAGAAGCCAACGCTCTTTATCGTCAAGTCCTCGCTATCCAGCCGGAAAATCGCACTGCTCTGGCTTCCCTAGCTGAATTGAGCGCCGCTCAAGACCATCCTTTAGAAGCGATCGCCAACTTTAGGAAACTGCAACAAGCGCAAAACCCTAGTGATGTAGCTTTGCAGGAACGTATTGAGCGCTTGCAAGTAGATTGGTTACAACGGCGAAGTTTTCAGCCATATTGGGAACGATATTAATCGGGTAATAGCTAATAGGTAATAGGTAATAGCCCCATTACCCATTACCCATTAGCCATTCCCCATTCACCTATTTAACTCCTAAGTCAAAACTCATAACTACATAAGGTAAAGACACAGGCACCCTTTTGTACTCCGAATTATGCAGAAACATTCTCTGGTATGGTTATTAATCCTCAGCTCTATTAGCAGCACATTGACTTTTAATACCTCGCCCCTTTTAAGACAAGCAGTGGCGCAAACTAGGAAGGAAAATGCTTCCCCACCGCGTCAGGAGGGAAGCCTAGATAAAGGACAAGATATTCCTAGTTTTGAACTGCAAGAACCAGAAGCAGGAGTCTTACCAAGTACTACCCTACCGGCGGGTACGAAACAATATGTTCTCGAATTCAATCGCTCTCCGGTCGTGGGAAACCGCTTCCGGTTGAATGGTATTTATGATGAAGCGCGGTTAGGTTTCACCCGTCCCCGGAACTGGA
>JAYKJH010000189.1:0-3191 GCA_035285345.1 Nostocaceae cyanobacterium
TTTGTTTTTATCTGGTGTAAATACGCAGAGACGGACTGGTTAAGCTCGCTCTATTAAATGATTATCAAAGGATTTGAGGATGTTTCCGAACCTGATTTACTCCTCAGTAGCTGAAATCTTGACTTTACCAAGTGTTAATACGTAAAACAGTGTTGTTGCCTAAGTTGTGGGTTGAAATACCGAACTTGTGTTGTCAAAATTGGACAATGGCTGGCAATAATTATAAGTAACCTATTTGTTGTTAATGATCAATCTACAGGGGGTATCCTGTAACCCCCTGTTGTTTCTAAAGCTCTGGACACCGAAACTAATTCCTACCCTCAATAAATTTTAAGTTGTGGACTTAAGTTGATAACTTGCGTTGTCAAAATTGAGGAAATGCTGCAAATTATACGTATTAATCGATTGTTTTTTTTACACTGCTACTAGGGGCTAGCTCCAGCCCCTATTTTTTTCTCAGCCAGGGTACTACTACGGTTGATTTTTGATACAAACATCCCATAGACGGCTTGCCTTCGCACGTAAGTACCTACGCATAAATATTTAGACATTTTTCAAACTAACTAAAATCGCTGTATTCCTCTTCTGTTCCCTGTTAAGAGTTAAGAGTTCCCTTGCCTAAATGAATAATTTATTTTGCATAACTACTTATCAGTATTCAAATTTGAAGCTCATACAGTGATATCGGTTCGGGATTTCCGGGAACCTGTCGTTCTCCTAAGTCAAAAAGTGGCACTGGCAGGTAATTTTTAACTGCATCATAGACTGTTTGGGAGATATAAATACCTCCAGAAGTTGCTTCGGATTTTAAATATTCTGCTATCTTTACCCCGTTTCCCATAATATTAGTAGTATGAAAAACAACTTCTCCTGTATGAATACCAATCCGATGATGTAGTACTGATTCTTGATTGAATTCTGCTGCCTGTTTTAATGTTAGTTGAATCTCTAGGGCAGATTTAACAGCATTGAGAGGATTGGGAAAATAGATTAATAATCTCCCCTCAATTGATTTGAGTACCTGTCCGTTAAATTGTCCGCATATCTGGGTGATTATTTGAAAGTCTTTGTAAATTTGAATCTGCGTCTCTTCCGGCTCGACTTGCAGGAGGTTTGCACAATCTACTACCTCGGCGATCGCAATTGTGGCTCGGCGATTTTCTTGGATACCAGTTAGTTGCGATTTGCTGAAATAATCTCGAAAATACTGCCGATATAAATCACAACTGGATACCAGCCGCTGATTTTCCCAGCTTACTAGTCCCATACTTTGCAATTTAAAAGCCTGGATTGGCTCTATTTCCACCGGATTTGTAGACATTACAACCTTGCTGAAGGCATTTATTAGTTCTGGATACTGTTTAAGATTCCACAATTGTCGGCGCAGAAAATTACTATAAATCCCTGTTTCTATTACGGCTGTTTCTAATAGCTGTTCTAGGGTAATATCTTCATAAATAATTTGTTCCATTGCTACCCTGAGTAAATAAGGATTACCGCCAACTAAAGCCATTAATTGTTCTACTTCTTGCTGTTTCCAATCCAATTGATAGCGCATAGCCAAAGAATGCACCTGCTCTTGGTTAAACTCTGGTAACTCCACTGAAAAGCCGACATTAAAGGGTGATTGATTGATATTTATGGGAAGATAAACTTCTGTAGAATGTACTACTAATAAGCGTAATTTTTGCCAACTTTCGCTGCTATCATCGCCATATTTAGCCTTCTCATACCAAGCTCGCAACAACCCAAAAAAGTCCGTAGCAATTTCCGGATAATTAAACACTATATCCACTTCATCTAGTGCTAACACCACTGGACTATCAATGTTTGCTAACAAGTAATTCTCGAAATAATCTGTGCAATTATAATTGCTACCAAACATCTCATCCCAATATTCCGCTATTTGATTGGGTAATCCCAACTTGCGGGTGACAATTGCACAAAACCACTGGAGAAAACGAGTTAAATTACTAAAAACTGTGGTATCAGCGAGATGAAAGCTTAAAGTAACAGTTTTGCAGCCCCTAGTTCTAGCTGCGGATATAATTCTTGCCATTAAAGAGGTTTTTCCCATCAGTTTGGCTGCTTTGATACGAATTAAAGCTCCCGGCTGGAAAATAGTTTCGCAGCACAATTCCTCGATAGGTTGACGCTCTATATAAAAAGGAGAATTCAGGGGTACTTGACCTTTGAGCGTGACTCTCTGTCTGGTTTCTAAATCGAAACTGTCTTTGCTAAGCTTAGTATAATCATGATTATTCAAAGTCAAATTAAAAGCACTAAAATAGGATTCCAGACTTTGGCGATCCACAGCTACTTTCCGATTATGTATTTTTGTCAGAGTATTGGGACTTAAATGAGTCCACTCGCTTAATTCTTCTAGAGTATAGAGATTGCCAAAATTTTTCTCTATTTCAAATTGACGCTTAGCAGCTTGTAGACGCTGCCAACCTGAAAGTGTGAGAATAACACCGCGTTTCCGTTTGGACAACTGATTAGGTAGAGACACTGTAGATTAAATCCTTACTAATAACCAAATCTGATAATTTATGTTTATTAACATCCAGAAAATATTGCCAGTAAGCGGAATTTTTTTAAATCAGATTGTATCCCTTTTAGTGTCAATATTCTACATTTGTCTCTGGAAATGGAAATAAAGAATGTTTAAGTTACGAACTTAACTTGTGATCTTGAGTTGTAAAATCCTGGATTAAATGCATATATTTATACAGGGTGCGTAATTACTATATCTCTCGATGTCTAACTAAACTAAGCTCTGGTAGTTTAGGAACAAGTGTTTTAGCCTGAACTTCTTGCTTAGCTAGAAGCAGGATATTTTTCAGAGCTTTGAATCACAAGGTTACTAAAAATACAGTGGCTACAATCTCATACAAACCTCATACAAACCATGTTCTTAGACTTACAGAGGCTAGGAAATAATCAGCTTACTTGATGTTTGTCAGATGCAGTGCTACTCACAGCTACCAGAGCTTTTTCTAAGAATCTATCAGAACCAACTTCTTATTGATTGTAAGCACCAAAAGCAGTTCATTTATGAATGATAAATTGACATCCTCCCACCGCTAACCCTTGCGGGTATAGCGGGGGATTCCAAGAATCACTTCTTGGGATTCCTCTTTCCACGACTCGGCTTATTTGGAGGAGTTTCCCCACCCAAACAGAGGTCG
>JAYKJH010000190.1:0-17228 GCA_035285345.1 Nostocaceae cyanobacterium
ACCGAACCTTTGACAGTATCGTAGCTAGCAGTGCTAATCAGCCATACATCCCGCAGTTTTCCCTGTTGCAGGTGATATTCCACTGCTTTAATCTGGGCTAGAAGATTAGAATCCCAAATATTTATATTCTCAAAGTCAGCAAGTTGTAACCTTTCGTAAGGTGTATTGCGAATATATTTAATTAGTAGTTTTAGTTCAGCGACTGTAATATCAATATTTCGGACTGCGTAAGGGCTTAGTAACAAAATTAGACCTTTGGCAGCTTGGGGAGGGTGCTTTTGCGGAACGAATGTCAAGGTATTAGCGATTTTCTGGGAGCGCCAATAATCTATACACCACCACAGAGTAAAGATTACTACTACACCCAGCAACGAGATTGCACTACCACCAGATAGTACATTGAGAATGACAGTGAGCGCCCCAAATCCCAAAAATTCTAGGGGTGAACGTGGAGCGAATATATTTTCTAATTTCAGCTTGCCTTTGGATTTCGGTAGAAGCATTAGTATTTAAAATATATTTTTTCTCAGTATTTATTACATCTGCTACTGCCGGAAATCCGGAAAAAATGTTTTGCTAATCTGGGTTTGCAACTGCTATCTCCTGACTAGGTTATGAAGTGATGATCCGCTATTTTATGTCATTAAAATTACTTAATTCTAGGTGATTCACCAAACCAGGTGTATGCAGAGTCTGGATGAGGGAATACAGATACACAGATAGGCGTTATACCATTTCCCGAAAATAGTGATAGATTATTTGGTGTAGGGGTGGGATTTCCCCGCCCTAGGCAAGTTATTTGTATTATCCCTAAAGTGAAATGGGGTAACATCTGTCCCCTTGGAATATAGCGTAGACGATTCTAAACGCCAAGATTCCCGACTTGTTTAAGAAGTCGGGAATCTAAATAGTCAAATGTTTATAGCTCCAATGGGATTGCTAAGTGCGAAAGGTCTCCATAACAGAACTAATCGCGATTAAATAAACCAAAAAAGGGTGCGAGAATCATCCCGAAGAAAAAACCGCCTAAATGTGCCCAATAAGCAACCCCTCCTCTCTCTAAAGTCATGGCACTAGGTTGCAAGCTAGCAAAACCGGCTAGTAAATTCTGGATAACAAAAATACCGATAATTATCAGTGCCGAAATGCGAATTGTGGTCACGAAAAAACCTAAAAATACCAGAGTTAACACTCTAGCTTGGGGGAATCTGATAATATAAGCACCCAAAACTCCAGAAATTGCTCCACTTGCTCCCAAGGAAGGAATAACAGAATTCATGGAAATAGCCCACTGGGATAAGCCTGCTAACGTACCACAAACTAGATAAAAAATCAAGTATCTTAGGTGTCCCATCTGGTCTTCAATGTTGTTACCAAACACCCAGAGATAGATCATATTGGAAATTAAGTGCCACCATCCCCCATGTAGGAATTGGGAGGTAATTAGTGTTGACCATTCTGGGATTGGCTGACCAACCGGAAGACCGCCAAAACTGCGGGTTAACTCTCGTGGTACTATGGCATATAGCTGAAAAAACTGTCGTAGTTGCGACTCTGGCAGGTTAGCTTCAAACAGAAAAATGAAGACATTCATGCCAATCAACCCGTAGGTGACAAACGGGGTGATCCGGGTTGGATTATCATCGTGCAGGGGAAACACAGGTGTTTTTCCTTATGATAGATAACTAGGAATATAGCTTGTATTCCTTGTTGTTCGTCAATTCACGAAAATTAACCTGTGTTTCTTGAAAGTTGATTAATAATATTCTTGCGGGCGTTTGTCGCTAAATAAACCTAATACTGGACCGAGAATCGCCCCAAAAATAAACCCCCCAGCATGTGCCCAGTAAGCAATACCACCGCTTTCCATCCCAATGTTACTGGGTGCATCTAGACTAGCAAGACCATAGAAAGCTTGTTGGAGAAACCAAAATCCTAGAAAAAAGTAAGCTGGGACGCGGAAGGTGGGAAAGAATATCCCCAATGGAACTACACCGAGAATTTCTGCTTGGGGAAACCGTAAAATATACGCTCCCATGACTCCAGCGATCGCACCCGAAGCTCCCAACGAAGGTATTCCGGAAGTCTGGGAAAAATACCACTGGGTTAAGGCTGCCAAAATACCACAACTTAAGTAGAAAATTAAATACTTGACATGACCTAATTTATCTTCGACGTTATTACCAAATATCCACAGGAACAACATATTACCTCCCAAGTGTAATAAACCACCATGTAAAAATTGTGAGGTAATTAATGTTGCCCACTCTGGAACTGGTTGATTGACATCAATACCAGCAAAACTCGCCGTTAGCTCTCGTGGTACAACTGCAGCCAGGTGGAAAAACCCATCAAGAGCTTGTGGGGGTAAACTCGCTTCATAAATAAAAGCCAGCACGTTGGCAGCAATCAGCCCATAGGTCACGTAGGGTGTGATTATGGTCGGATTATTATCTCTAATTGGAACCACGAACGTTTTTCCTCATTTCTCAGAACCTGGCATCACAATACCTAATTTTCCTCACCTATTCTCTCACCTGCAGATAGATTTGGCACAGTCATCAGGTATGGCTAATGAATCGGGAATAGGTAATGGGTAATAGGTAATGGGTAGTTCAGCTAGCGGAGTGTCAATATATAACCATCAGCTGTGTTTGTGTTAAGAGCGAAACTTTCGTTCAGACTCTTGGATTGGTAAATCGTTGATGCTAGCAAATCGCCGCATCATCAGACCATTTTCGGCAAATTCCCAGTTTTCATTGCCATAGGAGCGATACCAGAAGCCTGAATCATCGTGCCACTCATATTCAAATCGCACTGCAATGCGATTATCCATAAAGCACCACAATTCTTTGTGCAAGCGGTAGTCAAGTTCTTTTGCCCATTTGCGTTGGAGAAACTCTTTGATGGCGGCTCGTCCACTAAAAAATTCGGCTCGATTCCGCCATTCAGAGTCTTCGGTATATGCCAGAGCAACCCGCTGGGGATCACGGGTATTCCAGGCATCTTCAGCCGCCTGCACTTTGGCTAGGGCGGTTTCCAGGGTAAACGGAGGTAGAGGAGGTTTAGTTTCCATAGAATTCCTTGGTTGATGAGTAGAATAGTTGATCGCTTGCTTGACAGGTTAATTTCCTTTGATTGGCGATCGCTTCGTTACTACCCTCTGGGAAGATCGCATCAGATGATTGTCCTCACTCAGGAGGAATTACAACCTCTAGCTGGGTAGTATATCTTGATAGCTTTGGGAACCTGCGATCGCAAACAGCAGTCTGACAAACTTGTAATCATACCCCAAACCTACAACCATTAAAAGTTATTCCTGATGGCATTTGGCAATAAATTTTTGAGGGTGTATGATCGTGACTGTTTCCAGACCATTTTTGTTAAGAAAATTAACTACTAGAAACAATTGGCAACATTTAGCGATAAAAAATAAAGAAAATATTATGAAATTCATATTTTTGCTAAAACCCTGCAAAACTAATAATTAGTTCAAACGAGGTCAGCCGATATAAAGACCTTGAATATACACCCTCAATATCCAATGGGGTTCAGCTTATAAAGACCCCAAGCATAACAAAATCCATTATCAACTAGCGCCAGAACCAAAACAATAGGTTCTGGCGCTATTTATTAGTAAATTTCCCTAGGAGTGCTGGTGTATTAGGGAACTGTGACTACATAAGGTGAAGCAATAGCTTCTGCTCGTCCAGCATTCACCAGCGCTTGATAAACAAAAGCAGCAACTTCTGCCCTAGTTGCTTGACGATTAGGATTTAATTGTTTGAGATTGGGATAGTTCACCACCAGTTGTCGCTCAGTAGCAGCGGCAATAGAATTAGTGGCATAGCTAGGAATTTGAGCAACATCAGCGTAAGCTGAAATGACGTTTGGTGTATCTGCACTCAAGCCCAAACCATTAGCTAATGACACTAGGGTCTGAACTCTAGGGATTTGTTGTTCAGGTTTAAAAGTCAAGTCTGGATAGCCAGCAATAAAACCACCACGAGCCACAATTTGGATGGCTTCAAATCCCCAAAAATCGCGCTGAACATCGGTAAATGGAATTGCGTCTCGTTTGGGGGCTGGTGTAAAGGCTTTAGCAATAATAGCAGCGAATTGGGCACGGGTGACGCGATCGTTGGGTTTAAAAGTCCCATCGGGGAACCCAGCGATAATCTTGCGTCCAGCTAAAGCTTCAATGTAGGATTTTGCCCAGAAACCCGCTGGTACATCTTTGAAAGCTGTGGCTATACCATTATCGGGGGGTGGTTCAACATTAGCGGCAACAAACTCCACATCACCGACAATCCGCTTGGCATCAATATCGTTACCAATAGCAAATATCTTAATCCCACGGGTGGCGTTGTTAACATCGTAACGAGTATTGTTGCGAATCAGATTTCCACCGGGATTTTCTTTCGTACCCAGGTCTGGTTGGGCACTAGTAATTGCCACTATACCATCCCGTGTATTGTTTTGAATCACATTCTTACGCAAAACTGGCTTAGCGGAGTCGGAGATAAAAACACCATCTTTGTTTTGAATAATTTGGTTATCTGTGACCAGAGGTGTAGAATTACCACCAATTGCTAGACCAAAGCCTGTATTTTGAAAGACATTATTCCGAATTTCCCCTTGAGCAGCCCGAGTTAGAGAAACACCGTTACCTTGGTTACCGACAAAAACATTATTTGTAATTTTGGGATTACCTGTACCCGTAACAAACACACCTTCCCGGTTGCTGTTGGCAAAGGTATTGTTTGTAATAGTGGGATTAGTGGATTCTACCCAGACGGCACTCCCCCGGATATCTGGGTTAGTGACGGTGACACCAGAGATAGTGCTATTGTTTTCGGCGCGAATAGTTACATTTTGACGAGCAAAGGAAGGGCTGATGTACTGTCCACTACCAATAATCGTTGTAGTTTGACCTTTAGTTGCTTCATCACCGCGCAGGATAACACTAGGTTTAACTACCAGGGGAAAAACTTCGCCAGTATCTTTAGTGTAGCTACCGGGTGCGAGTTGAATGACCGTATTTCCCTGGGCTTGATTGAGAGCGTAGGTAATGGTTTTATAGGGTGTGGCTTCCGCAGTTCCCGCATCAGCCGTATCGCTACCAGTAGCAGGGTTGACGTAAATAACAGTTGCACTAGCGGGAATTTGAGCAGTTAGGATTCCTTTGTGTGAAGTGTTGATGACTTTCAACTCAGGAGTGTTGAGAGTAGCACTAGCATGTGCTTGTCTGGTTAATATTATTGACCCCCCAGCCACAAGTAACAAACTTATCAGCCCCGTTCCGAGAGCAAGATGAGCGGGGAAGTTGTGGGTGAAAGTAAGGGAAACACTTTGATACTTACGAATTGGATAATCCTGACGAGTCATCATTTTGTGAGTATGTTGTGCAAGTTTAGAATACCTTGAGGGCTATGTAATTGAAAAATTATTTAGCGCTACTGTTACAAAGACGCAAAGGCTTTTCTTAGCGTTCCTGACGACAGTAGCGCGAAATATAAATTCCGGCACTCTAGTTATATCTAATACCTGCTTTCTTCAACCTCCCCAAAACTTCACCCAATCGTTCGCAATCTGCAATCAAACTAATCCGCACATATCCTTCCCCACCGCTACCAAATGCATTACCGGGTGTGAATACTACACCAGTTTGCTGCAAGACATTCAAAGCAAAATCCGTTGAACCCATCCCTGGTGGACAAGGAACCCAGAGATACATTGTCGCTTTGGTTTTGCTGAGATTCCAACCCAACTCGTTTAACCCTTGAACCAGGAAATCCCGACGGGTACAGTAGCGGCTTTGTACTTCTTGCAAGTAAGTATCTGGCAAGTTTAAAGCTGTTTCCGCTGCTGCTTGCAATGCCGCGAAAATACCGTAATCCAAGTTTGTCTTTAACGTCCGTAAGCCTTGAATTACATGGCGATTACCCACGACAAACCCAACCCGCCAACCCGCCATGTTGTAAGTTTTTGACATGGTGTGAAACTCGACGCCGATATCTTTGGCGCCAGGAATCTCTAACAAGCTGGTAGGTTGGTAGCCATCAAAAGCTAACTCAGCGTAACATAGGTCATGGACGAGGAGGATTTCATACTTGCGAGCAAATGCCACAATTTCTGTAAAGAATTCCCTTGGTGCGGTAGCGGCGGTGGGATTGCTGGGATAATTGAAATAGAGAATCTTGGCTTGTTCCGCCACGGTGTCGGGAATCGCCGCTAAATCAATCAGCCAATCATTCTCTGGTTTCAGTATCAAGTTGTGAACTTTACCCCCAGCAATTAACGGACCGCGAAAATGCACCGGATAAGCAGGAGAGGGTACTAAGACCACATCACCGGGGTTGACATAAGCCAGTGCTAAATGTCCCAGTCCTTCTTTGGAACCCAGTAGGGGTAAGGCTTCGCTATCTGGGTCTAGTTTCACACCATAGCGACGATGGTACCAGGTTGTGATGGCACGGCGGAAGTTAGCGGTGCCTTCAAAAGGTGGGTAGCCATGATTTGCGGGGTTTTGTAAAGCCGCAATTGCAGCTTCAATCACGGGTTGGGGTGTGGCTCCATCAGGGTTTCCCATCCCCAAATCAATTAAATCTAGCCCTTGTTCTCGCGCCCTAGTTTTTAACTCATCCAAGCGCGCAAAGGGGTAAGCTGGTAGAGCTTTGATGCGTTCGGCTTTGTCAATCCAACTCAAGTTCACACTTCCACCTCATTATTGATCACTCTTGTTGAGACGCGATTGATTGGTTCTTTACCATCCAAGAAAGGTGCTGTAGTGGAAACCATCGCTGCCATCAAATGTTCAACTGCAACTTTAAAGGGGAGGTGATGAATATCAGAATTAGGTGCGAGGGAAATTTCCGCCGCTGTTTGCAACTGCACAAGGGTGATATTACTCAATCCTAAATCAGCCAAGGTTTTAGGCAGTCCAATCTCGTCATAAAACTTCAATAACTGTTGACGTGCAGTGGCTGCTAACTGATTACCCTGCACCATTTCTTCCAAACGCAGTTGGACTAGGATACCATAGGAGACTTTTTCTCCGTGAATGCTACTATGTCCGGCAATGTGGGTTAATCCATTATGTACCGCATGGGCAGCAACAGTCCGACACACTGCGCCACCCAAACCGCCAATTACACCTGCAAGTAAGACCGTGGCGTCTACAACTTCTCTCCAGATTGTACTTCCTGGTGCTTGCAATGCAGCGGTGGATTTTTGGAAGAGAATATCCCGCAGCACCCGCGCTTGTTGTACGGCGGCTATGATTAAGGTGTCCTCGGAATGTCCGCTGCTGACCGATGCTTCGTACCACTTCGCGATCGCATCCCCAATCCCTGCAACCAGAGTATGTTGAGGTGCTGTTTGCACTAAATCGTAATCTAAAATCAACAAGTCGGGACAACGTTCCAAGGGGACATCATACAAAAATGCTCCCTCATCTGAGTAAACATTAGAAAGGGCAGTCCAAGCCGCACAGGTAGCAGCAGAAGTCGGGATGGTGACAACGGGTAATTGCAATTTATAAGCAACTAATTTCGCCGTATCAAGAGCTTTACCGCCACCCACACCGATAATTACATCTGCTTTATGGGAGTTGGCTGTCTTTCGTAAAGCTTTTAAGGTAGCCTCTGAACAATCTGCTCCATAGTCAGACTGGGTAAATTGCAACTGCTGCTGTTCTAGGACTGGATGTAACCGGGGTTGAGTCACCGCTAAGGAATGCTTTCCACCCACAATTAAGGGACGACTTCCCAAACGAGCGATCGCTTGTCCTGCTTGTGTCAATGCTTGACAACCACGAATTACTTTAGCTGGCGCCACTGTGAGAGTAAACAACGGACTAGCGGCTTGAGTGGACAAAGTTTGTGATGAAGATTGATTAGGCATACAACTACTTAACAGTATCACTCCACAACATAAGGTGAAAAACTTTTAATCCTATTCCCGCAATCTTGATCTCTTGGTTAAATTACAGCCATGAGTACACTGATACTTCGCATAAAAATAAATATTGTATCGTGAAACACTAACATCCAATGTCTGTTGTTATTTTTTTTGTAACATACCCATAAATGCTCTAGGAGCGGGTTTGACGAGATATCTAGTAGGTATGTACCCAGAGATTGGGGGGGGAAGATAATTAACCGCAGATTAAGAGAATTTTTGCGGGTGGACACTGCTGAGAAGGACTTTCAAAGCCCTCTTTCTAAAGCCGTGCCCACCCTACGCTTCCAATCGCATCGTGCTGTGTAGCCTTCGGGGTAAGCGCTACGGGTGCAACTAGGAACAAAAACGTTCCGTTAATACTTCCTCTCTATATTATGCTGTCGGTTTTGGCAGTAAAGCGAACTTGTCTTTGTAGATTTCAATTGCCATATCGTTATCTTCCCGACTAGCTAGGGTGCGCTTGACCTGTCCCAAGAACAACGGTTGGGACACTCCTGGTTCTGGGTGAATTATAGTCCGAGCGCGAATAGTTAGCCTGTTGTCTCCCCCTGTACCTAGACGACCATAGGAATATAAATCACTAGCCGCTTGACGCAGAGTTGCTGACAATTGGGACTCGGTAATCTGCGGTGACACCGCAATCACTGTCTGGGATGCTCCAGTGTCATACACTAAAGTAAACCGGGCTGCACCTGGAATTACCGTCCGACTTAAGGGTGCTAAACTTAAGGCAAATAAACCAAAGGTCAGCACTGCCGAAAAGCCTGTGGCTCCCACCAACCGGAAGCGGATACCCCATTTTAAAATAAAACCCACACCTGTCAGGGCTGCAAACAGGAGCGTTGCAATACCCATCCATTGAGCGTACTGGAGAAATTGGTCTGTTGTCAGCATGATTGTTAAAGAGTGCTGTTGATTTATTGTTTCATCCTATCAGCGGGGAGACATCTGGATGGGAAGCAAAAAACCCAACTCTGTTAGAGGTTGGGTTGGGAAGATATTTTTAGGACTATAAACTCAGAAAATCTCAAATTTACAATCAAAAATTAGCAATCTTTTGTATCAACGCACTTTGGTGGTGTTTCAATTACAACAGGTGAAACAAAAACAGGCACTTTTAGTACTATAGGAACACAAACTTCGCAGGCGCGTTTGTAGTATTTTTCATAGCTGTCTTTCTTGATGAATTGCTGCTCAGTATGGTTGAAAATTGTTTGCTCAGTCACTTCATTCATACTCATGTCATTCATATCATTCATTATTACTTCATCCATTGGAGTTACTTAATTCACAACAAGTCCATTTTGTCAAGGTAATTATTTTTTCCTTAATATCTATGTTCCAGTTAAAAAACTGGCATGTAATTTACCTAATTTTAGCTATTGGGTGTAATGGTAATCTACCCGCCAGAGGAAGCGATGGAGTAGCATTTGGGACAACACTAGGGTTCGACGATATTAAACCAGAATTCAAATGTCTACTAATGTAACCACTCATTATTTATCGCCTTAATAATTTCTGTTAATTAATCATTGATTAACAATGAGTGGCTATTAGTATTAGTGCTGGTTCAAAAATCTAACTTTAGACATCGATGGTTTCTAATTTAGCCCAAGTTTGACTGCCAACAATTCCATCTACGTTTAAACCATAATATTTTTGAAATTTCTTCACAGCCTCTTCTGTCGCTACACCAAATATACCATCAACTATCAAAGAACCAAAGCCAATCCCATTTAACCGTGTTTGAAGATATTCAACATCTTTACCTTGACTACCAAAACACAGAACAGGACGGGTATTTGTGTCATTTTCCGAGACATCAACTGAGTCTATTACTGCCCAAGTTTCAGTCCCAACAATTCCATCCATATTTAAACCATATTGTTTTTGCAATGCCATGACAGCTTCTTGTGTTTGCTTTCCAAATACTCCATCAACTGCTAGACTATGCTCAGCAACAGTAGCATTCAAAACTCTTTGTAAATCCTTAACATCTTTACCAGTGCTACCAAGGCTGAGAGTGGGACGAGTGGTGGTAGTTTGAGTTGCAGACATAATTTTCTCCTGATTGTTTGAATTGATTTACTTGTTGTTTGCCTTCAACAATTTCAGTATCATCTATTTCCAAAGGATTATCATTGATAGTTACGGACAAACAGGATTGTAATTTTTGACCATTTGGCATTGCACTTTTCGGTAATAGATTGAAAAAAATCAAACAAAACAATAACCCCAATTTCCTTCAGAGAAATCAGGGTTATGATGGAGGTGTATAACTCGTTCCTGGGCTTCAGCTTCTTCAAGTTCATTTCCAGTCTTTAACTGCAAATGAGAGCTTATGGTATATTGACAAGTTTTCGCTATAGCTAAAGCTGAAATAAAATTAATGATATCTAGACATCCCAATCATTTCCTACCTTGGTCATCAGTTGATTTAAGATTGTACTTCCTTGTGGGTTGAGAACTGTGAGACGAACATGTTTTGTATCTGATGGTTGATAAGCAATTATATATTTATAACCATCATTTTTGAAAGTGTAAGTGTAACGTTGGCTATTTCCCGAAATTTCTGGGTCTTTTAAAGTTATGGAAGTACCATTTTTTCTATTTTTACTGTCATAAGTATAAACACCAAATTGGTCTAAATTCAACTTGACAACCCATTCTTGATTATTATCCATAAAAGCCCCAGTTGGGCGAACAAAATCTGTAGGCATAGCAACAGCAATTTGAGGATTTAAAGCAATATTGGTAATTGCGGGTGCAGATAAACCGATAAGAGCAGCTAAAGCAATAGCTTTAATATTCATAATTCAATCTCCTTGGGAAATAATTTGTTTGTGTTCGATGTTTTTAGTATCGGTGAATCTCCAAGGAAAATCATTGATAGTTACGGACAAACAAGATTGGAATTTTTGACCATTTGGCATTGCATGCACTTTTCGGTAATGGATTGAAAAAAAAATCAAACAAAACAATAACCCCAACTTCCTTCAGAGAAATCAGGGTTATGATTGATGTGTATTTATAACAATGCTAGCTGCAAATTGATTGGGTTAATCTTTGCTAAAACGTTGTTCTAAACTTTTCCAAGTTTGGAGTCCAACTATACCATCAACAACCAAGTGATTATCTTCTTGGTATTGCTTAACAAATTCTTCAGTTTTATCGCCAAAAATCCCATCAACAGTAAGTACAGAACCGTAGATTTCATTTAGCATCATTTGTAGTTGTTTGACTTCACTACCAGTGCTACCTTTTTTCAAAGTGGTGTGGGTTGAAGTTGCCATTGTTTTCTCTCTCGCTCAATTTGTTTGTGTTCGATGTTTTTAGTATGGTCGAATATGAAAGGGAAATCATTGTTAGTTACGGACAAACAGGATTGTAATTTTTGACCATTAGTCATTGCACTTTTCGGCAATTATGCCACTGACTGAAAAAATTCAAAATCTTTTTACTTGGTTGACCAGGAAAATTCGCACACTACACCCCCTTTAGGTAAAGAGTCCCGACGAAATTCCCCTCCCAACCTTTTTGCTAATAAGTGGCTGTGTTTTGTCCCCTGTTGTTTCTGTCCAGGCTTTAACCCACAGCCATTATCCTGTACCTTGAGGATGTATTTATCCTCCTGTTGCTCCCCTGTCACCACAATTCGAGTTACACCTTGAGCATGTTTACCGACATTACACAGACTCTCTTCTAACCACAAACACAAATCGCGTTTCATCTCTAGGGTGAGAGAAGGGTGGCTGATGGGAGCAAAATTTCGCACTTTGACTCTAATAGTTGGAAAGTAAGGAAGATTGCGCTTCAAAGTCAGGGAATATACCTCATTTAATAGATTATGCAGGGGTAAATTGAGATTGATACAGGTTCCTTCCCCTAAACGAAGGGTATCTTCAGAGGTTGTAGACTGTAGGTTTTCTGGTGATTCCAGTAAATTAATATATGTATCATTTTCATCTGTAAGGCTGTGTCCCACTGCCCGAATTTCCGCATTAAGTTCATTCAAACGCTGTAAAAGTTCTTCTGAGGGTATCTTCTGAAGTTGCACATCTCTCTGGAGGAGTGCTAGAGTTTGCAACGGTCCATTATGAATTTGGGTGAAGGCTTGTTCCATTGCCTTTTGACGAACACTCTGTCGGTCGATAATTTGAGCATAGTATTGGAGACGCTCGGCATACAAGCGTTCTACTATCAACTGGAGACGAGTATGCAAAAAAATCAGGATACTTTGTACTCCCATTACTGGTCCAAGGGATATGAGTAAATCTAGTCCGCGTGGAGTACGTAATTCTACTGGGTTGAGGATTAAGTAGATTAAAATCGGGGCAGCAATAGCTATCCAGGTGAGTATAATTGCTCTGAGCAATCGTTGGGGACGCAAGGTGATCAGCATCAATGTCATCAATATGAACAATGCTGACGTACTAGGGGGTAGATTCCTGACAATGGTAGTACTGGTTGAGATAAAAGCTTCTATAGTGACAACCCAACAGGGAAACACCACAAACATTACAGCCTCAATTAAACCCAGATTTATGACTTGTTGTAAGCTCTCCGGTTTTCTATACAGACGAATCAGTAATATTAAGGATGTAATTGCAAACAGGGGCGGTGCTATCAGGTTAATCCAGTGGGTATTGGGGTTGATTCGGTGAAGAATTGTAAAAATCGTTGCCCCTATAGTCACCACACTCAAAGTTGCCAGTGTTACTTGACGTTTCAGTATAGTCGGGGAATCTAAAATCGTAGACATTGCAACCTCAATCCATCAGTCCAGTAATCCTTTTTCCCGCGCTCGAATTTGGGTCAATGCTCGAATGTTTTTCCCTTCTTCAGGATAAATCTCTAACGCATCCTGAATCTTAGTCCAGTAGTGACGAATCATACGTTCGGATTTATGCATTGCTTGAGCGATCGCTTTATCTTGCAAACCTTCTTCAAATGCAAGTCGCAGTACCTCCAACCACTCTGGTTTGACTTCCAAATCATCTTGGATACCTTTGGTATAAGTAAGACCTTGCATTGTCCACTCCATCCGAGTTATAAATGTTTCCACTGGCAAGCTTTTGTCTAGAATTGTAAATCCCCCTTGATGGGCATCAATTTCTGGCATAATGCGAACTAATGCTTTAATGTTACTGCTTTGCACCATCAGGTTAAGCTGGGGATAATCCTGCATTAATTGCGACAGCAAGTCTAATCCACAATCAACTTGGGCTGTTATTCCTGATGTTTTTGGGATGGATAAATCAGCAATAACTAAATCGAGTGACTGCTCGGAAGCTTGAACTAGAGCTTCCTGTACCGTTTGGGCTGAAAATATTTCCGCTGATGGTAAGTGTTCGCTTACTAAACTTACAGTTCCATTCAGTAGTAAGCGATGGTCATCAACAATGAGAATCTTTAGCTGTTGAGAATTCATTGAACTAGGAGAGATTATTGATTTATTTAGTTGTCTTTTAACATTATTTTGATAATTAATGCTAAACGTGAGCGATCGCTTTGCTTGCTCCCTCTATCCCTCTTTCATCTACAGGAGGATACTACAGGAGGATAACTTCTATCGACAGTACGATTCAGCGCGATCGCGGAATGCAGTACAAAAATAATGTCTAACTGAACAGGTAAATGTATTTTATGAAACTGAACAAATTCACAAAATGGGCTGCAATGTTAGGACGTTGGACAGCTACAATGGTGTTCTGTGTCGTTGCAACCACTTTTGTTTGGCAAGGTGCATTTTTGTCCAACACACAAGCAATTGCGGCTCCCCATCTGATAGCCACCAGTTTTGGTGATAAAATTGAACAGGCAGCTGATGATGTTCGTACAGGTTCTAAAGACCTGATTCGCGATGTCAAGGGTAATGTTAAGAAAGCTGCTGCAGATAACGCAGCTAAAGTCGATAGAGCCGACGATGAAGGTAGTTTTGTGGAACGCAAAGCTAAGGAAGATAAAGCTAGGGTTCAGAGCAAAGCAGAAGCAGATGCTGCTCGTACTGAGAACGTAGTAGATAAGTCAATGGATGCTGTGAAAAGCGCAGTCAATAAAGTAGAAAGTGTGTTCAGTAAATAGGATTCTGTTGCAGATTTTCTACAAATATGGGTTTTAGCAGTTTTCGCATTCCCCGTTAATGTCAACTTAATAAGATAAAACCCAAATCGATTAGTTGTAAGCGTTAATTTGAAGATTGACGCTTACATTTGGTTTTGAGGAATATATCCGGCATTGTTGAGCAAACCAACACCAGTACTGCTATCCAGGGTTTAAAGTAACAACTAGCTAGTTGATAAAAAAATCAGGAAACTTTGCGATCGCCAAATAAAGCAGGAAACTTCTTGGAGAGCCAACTAATAATACCACTCAATAATGCTCCCGCCATCAGGATACCAATAGCTGGAGTAAATACAGGGTCCCAGAGCTTATACCACATATCTAACCCTAATGGTATTCCTGCAGCCTTACCTACCAACCCGACAGCAAACCAAGTAAAGGCAAATAACACAAAGAAAACATTAGCGACTAACAGCAGATTCAGCCAGTTTAATAATTTATCTTTCATAGTCATTAGTCATTAGTCATTGGTCATTGGTCATTAGTCATTGGTCAACAGCAATGAATTTCCTCCGTGTCCTCCTTGTCCTCCGTGTACTCCATTCCCTACCTCTGCAAACTCCTGGGGTCAAGAGCATCCCGCAAACCATCACCTAGTAAATTAAACGCCAACACCGTGAGGATAATCAACAAGGCGGGAGGCCAGATTAACCACGGTTGCAGCACCAAAATTGAGGCATTGGTTGCTAGAGATAGCATATTACCCCAAGAGGGGTCAGGTTGCTGAATTCCCAAGCCAATCAAACTCAGCACCGACTCAGCAACAATAAACCCCGGAATTGCCAGGGTTGCCGAGATAATTATATAGGTAGCAGTTTGGGGTAAAACATGACGCACTATAATATAAACAGGTTTAGCTCCCATTGCCTTTGCTGCTTGGACAAACTCGCGCTCTTTAATTGAGAGTACCTGACCGCGAATTACCCGTGCTAAACCAGCCCAACTGACAAAGGAAGTAATCAATACAATCAGCAAAAACCTTTCGGTGCTGGTTAAACCAGGTGGGAGAACGGCTGCTAATGCGACTAACAGGTAAATGGTGGGAATGGTCATCAGCACTTCCACCAAGCGCATAATCACAGTATCGAGCATACCGCCGAAATAGCCAGAAATTCCCCCCACCAGCATTCCCAAGGGAAAGGAAATAACAATACCTACCAAGCCAATAAACAAGCTAATCCGACCACCATGTAACAAGCGGCTTAATTGGTCCCGTGCTTGGTCATCAGTACCGAGCAAGTTAATTGTAGCTTCTCCAGTGGCGCCAAATAAATGTAGATTTGACGGGATACCACTAAAGATTTCTACTTCTTCCCATTTGGGAGGGAGAGGTAAACTCAATTTCAACAGACGATACTCAGGACCCTGGACAAACAAGCGTAGGGGTGAGGGTTTTGTTTTGTCTACGAGCAGTTCGCGATCGCCTGTATTTAAATCTGTCTCTCCCTGAGTTGTCGGATATACGTGCGGTCCGATAAACTGTCCTGCTTGGTTACGCCAATAAATTGTTGTCGGTGGTAGCAGGGAACCATTCGTCTGAGAATCATAAGGATTATACGGCGCCACAAAATCGGCGGCAATTACTGCTAAATAGAAAGTAAACAGCAAAATTGCCCCAAATCGAGCCAAAGAATTTTTTTTAAGTCGTTCCCACCAATTCATAATTAGTCATTGGTCATTGGTCATTGGTCATTAGTCATTAGTCATTGGTCATTAGTCATTGGTCATTGGTGACCTTGGTTGCATTACCCATTACCCATTACCCATTCCCTCAGAACTAATGACTAATGACTAATAACTAAGGACTAATTATGTATTTGTTCTAGCAATCTGCGATGTTCTTCTTCTGCTCTTTCGTGTTCGACGACAAACACGTTAGAGTAAAGATTAGCAATAATTTGTTTGCCCTGTTGAGTTAAAGATAGGTAACGCAGTCCATCTTTGATATAGGGATAGACTCCATTCCAGTAGAACTTGGCGTAGCTCTTGCGTAAATCTCCTGGGTTGTCGTAACCTAGGGCTTTATTCACACCAGTTTCTTCAAATTCGTAGTACAAAGATGTGATTTTTTTCAAGTAACGGGGGTCACTTAATTGCCCGATTAAATCAGCCGCACGCACCAAACCCGGATATTGAACTGTATCTTGATGGTCGGAAGCAGCGGGGACTGGGAAGCGAGTAAGTTCGATATTGTACTTAATTACCTCCGCATCTATTAACTTGTGACCACCAAACCGTTCATCAATAAATTGTTTGGCACGGTCTACATGATAGGGTGTCAAACTGGCATCGGAAGCACCGGCTGGTAAGGGAATCATTATCCCATCTTTACCTGTGGAATACAAACCGTCTGCCTCTCGGTCTTGGCGACAAACGCCTTTGACATAACCAATATCATGGCATACCAAAGAGATGATAAAATGCAACCAGTCTTCGCTGTGAACGCCACCCTCGCGGATATGTTTGCCGCGCAGAATTTCTTGCCCTACCAAGGTGACTAAAATCGAATGTTCGACATTATGATAGAGGGCGTCGCTATTGGCAATATTTTCCAAAGCCATGCTACCCGCCCAAGCGATAATGTCCTCATAATCTGTTTTTAAGCCCCCATAGGTGCGGCGGTAGCCTTCGCGAATTTGTCTGACAAATTCATCGATTAAAATTTCAGTGGCATTGAACATAGTTTTTTCTCAGTTGTGCTTTTAGGATGTTACTAGCAAGTTAGTGGCTAAAAATATTTATGTGCAACTATTGGGGTGATGGCGATGACATCATGGCATTTATGATGGCATGAATTGTTAAGACTACATAGGAGCATGGGGGTTTTCCCTTAAGCTACTGACTTGGGGATAGAGAATGCTGGTGGCTGAGTGCCCTATCTCTAGTACCTTTTAGTGTTCCACAGCAATTTCAAGTCGGTTGTGATCTGAATACAATCGCTATGTGACCCTCTCAACCCTCCCATTGTGAGTACCTATTGCACCAGATGCCCCAAAAATAGGTCATAGTTAATATAAATTGACATCCTCCCACCGCTAACCCTTGCGGGTATAGCGGGGGATTCCAAGAATCACTTCTTGGGATTCCTCTTTCCACGACTCGGCTTATTTGGAGGAGTTTCCCCACCCAAACAGAGGTCG
>JAYKJH010000191.1:0-7635 GCA_035285345.1 Nostocaceae cyanobacterium
TCAAATAATCACATGATTTGTCGGAGCATGTCTAGGAGGTTTATATAAATTTTCTTAACGTCCGTGGCTGGATTGTCAGGAAATGTCGGATTTTGTCAAGGAAATAGACTACTAGGACATTACTCCCGCCAGGTTTGGGGACCAACTATACCATCGACTAGTATATGTCGCTGGTTTTGGAAGGCTTTTACAGCGGTTTCTGTGAGGGTGCTAAATACTCCATCAATTGTCACACCGTAGCGATAGCATAATAATAGTTTCTGCAAGACACGCACAGCATCACCGGAACTACCAAATCGTAAAGTAGGTAGTGTTGGTCTTGAGGTAGCTTCTATGGTTAAAGCTTGTTGATTTGCACATTCCATAAAGAATTATTTTTAAGACTTGGTTGTTATATTTTTTATGTTATTTGTTTAACCAACGAATTACCTCACTCAAGGAGGTAATTTTGCGGTTTATGGGTAGCAACTCCAATCTAATACCAAATCCGGATTGAAAACCCCCTGTGAGAGTCAGAGGGGTTGGAAAATCGGATTTAGTATCCTAACCTATATGAGAGTGATAATTACGACTTACTTCGAGGGTAATATATTCAGGGTAAATTAACTGATTAAGATCCAAAAACCATGTCCTTCGACTCATCAGCAGCAGCAGGCAGAGTTGAGAAATTCTGGCAACTATCTGCCAGCTTCGGGATGGAGCGCAATGCTTATCATATCTATCTCAACGAGATTGTCAGCGATCGCTACGCTCTGATCAATGGGTTGCAACTTTTACGCGATGAATTACAGTTTGCAGCAGCCTGTGATTCGGATATGAAAGCTTGTGGAGCTGATTTGAGTGTCCCCAGTGTGATCATAACCCTTGCTTATACTAATTGTGGCGATCGCATCCACCAGGGGGAGGCAATCAGATGCTACCGTGATGTTGTAGGTTCTCGCTTTGCTACCCTGTCGGAGATTGGTGAGTTGAAACCCGAAGCGTTTTTCCCGACTGGTGGTGGTACTGATGACGGTGGGACTTTAGCTCACGTCACCCTAGCACACCAATTGGATGAGCCATTGCGATGCCAAATCTATGAAGGTAATCCCCAGTCCTTTGTCCTCGCTGCTATTGACTTAAAAACCCATGTGGGACGCTTGGAGTCCGGTGAGGAACGCATCTATGGTAAAACCCAAGAATCACCTTGGCGTCAACCTAGAGCCGCTTGCGGGGCGATTGTCGGCGCTCTTACTCATTATAATCCCCATAACCTGGTACATCAGCGGATACGCAGCGACCTAGGGGAAGAAAGCTTTAACTACCTGGCATCCCATGAAATTTTGGCTGATGACGGTACAGATATCACCATAGCTGTTGCTGCTGCTATTGTAGCGATTCGGGGGATGGAAAACACCGCCTTTGCCTTAGCCAAGGAAATGGATGAGCGGGGTTTGGGTCATTTAACCGCCAGCACCACGATCAATATTCCCTCCCGTGATGATATGGTGATTTACCTAGCAAGAGCCACCGTATTCGGCGGTATGATTCGCATTCAAGGTTTGGGGACAGATGCGAGGAAATATCAGGGCAGAATGACCGCCTATAAAGGTGAGAAACGGCTGATACTGGTTTACGATCGCCTGGATGGTGATGAGTTGCCCATCCAGGAAATCCCTTACACCATTGGTGGGTGAATCATATCACAAAAATGCCAAATTAAAAATGAGATTTCTGTATTTTGCATTTTTAATTGCTAGTTACTAGGCTGTAGCCTGGTAACTAAGGTTGGGTAATTACATCTGATGTTAGTTCATAATAAAAAAAACGCTAAAAAAGTGGTACTATGACCACCGCTATTTCTAACATTCACCAATCTGAAGTTATTTATCCCAGCACAGACGGAGAACCTGTGGCGGAAACCTACGACCACCTCTATGCAATTTTAACTACACTAGAAGTTCTTAGACAGTATCTTCAAGGTCGTCGCGCCACAGTTTTGGCAAATCAATACTTGTATTATGCCCAAGGTTTCCCAAAATTGCGAGTTGCACCTGATGTGATGGTTATCTATGACGTTGAACCGGGGGGACGAGACAACTACAAAATTTGGGAAGAAAAACAGGTGCCCAAGGTGATTTTTGAAATGACCTCCAAAGGGACTCAGGAGGAGGACAAAAACACCAAAAAAAATCTTTATGAAGGAATAGAAGTAGAGGAATATTGGTTATTTGACCCGAAAGCAGAATGGGTTGAACAGCAGTTGCAGGGGTATCGACTCCGGGGAGATGTTTATCAGCCAATTACTGATAGTTGCAGCGAACCGCTACAACTGCGTTTAGTACCAGAAGGCAAACTGATTGGTTGTTATCGCTTAGATAATGGAGAAAAGTTGTTAGTGCCCGATGAGTTAGTTGAGGCACTTAGACAACAGACAAGCCAACGTCTAGAAGCTGAGAGACAAGCCGAAGCGGAACGTCAGCGTGCCGAAGTCGAGCGTCAGCGTGCCGAAGCGGAACGTCAGCGTGCCGAAGCGGAACGTCAGCGTGCTGGAGAACTTGAATTACTACTCTCTCGTTATCGCGAACAGTTTGGAGAATTGCCCGATAATTGGTGAGGGTTGACACGGAGACAGGAACTCTCCGTGTCAGCCTCAACCTGTATGGTATGAGGCTGGGGGATTATTTACCCGATGGCGTTAACTACAGGCACCGGATGGAAGTAGAAGGCTAAACCCAATACCATATAAGCAGCTAACAGCAATGTACCTTCCAGCCAGTTAGACCGACCATCGGAACTAATACCATTAGCAATGAACACCGACACCGCTACAGCCACCAACTCAAAGGGGTTAAAATTCAAATTCATTGGTTGACCAAATACCCACCCCGCTAACACTAAGACGGGAGCGACAAACAGAGCAATTTGCATACTGGAACCAACAGCGACGGACAGGGAAAGATCCATCTTATTTTTCATCGCTACAGTCACGGCTGTGGCATGTTCTGCGGCGTTACCGATGATGGGTACCAAAATCACCCCTGTAAATAGCGCGGTCAGTCCTAGCTGGCTTGTAGCCACCTCTAAGGATTCAACTAACAGTTCTGATTCCAATGCTACTAGAACGGTGCATACCAATAATACGGAAACCCATAACACAATATTTGGCTTGTGGTCGGGAGCATCTTCAGCTAAGTTAGCTTCTGCTAGTTCAACGTCTGCTACACCCACATCGTAGAGATAGGTGTGGGTTTTCATCGAAAATAGTAATGTCAGTCCATAAACAGCAATCAAAACCAGCGCTACAGCAATGGAAAGGTTTTGCAGCGTGGTTTGACTGATGCCCTGGGATGTATAGTTGACAGCGGTAGGTAAGAGAATCGCGATTACCGCTAGGTTCATAGAAGCTGCATTTACCCGCGCCACAATTGGTTGAAATTCTTGTTCTTTGTAGCGTAAACCTCCCAAGAGCATGGCAAGTCCCATGACCAAGAGCAAGTTACCGATAATTGACCCGGTGATGCTGGCTTTGACGACATCAATCAACCCAGCCCGCAAAGCAATTATAGCAATAATCAATTCCGTTGCATTCCCAAAGGTGGCGTTTAACAAACCGCCGAGGGTTGGACCGAGGACAACAGCAATTTCTTCGGTCGCTGTACCCATCCAAGCTGCTAAGGGAAGAATAGCTAAGCCAGCAGTAACAAAAACTATCAAGTCCCCCCACTCCAAAAAGTGAGCCGCAAAGGAAACCGGAACAAACAACAACAGTCCAAGAAAAATAATGTTTTTGACTGACATTAGTAAGGTGATTGCAAGAGAATCGTGTAAATTAGCTTAACCTGAGTGGGGACTGGGGATGAGGCATTGGGGATAGGGCATTGGGGATGGGGCATTGGGGATGGGGCATTGGGCATGGGGCATTGGGCATTGGGGATGGGGCATTAGCAAGTAGCAATAAGCCATAAAGCGTTCTTTGTAACACAATATTGCGTTTTTAGTGCTTTTTGTAATGTTTTCTTTAAAAGTATTAACAAAAGCTTTCATCATACAGCAAAATTCCGGTTTAATATCTTAAGTTGTTGTTAAATCTAGTGGTACTGCCACAGCGCTCTCACGCTCTGACTGCGGCTTGTGTTTAAATGGTTTTATGGAGTTAAGGAAGGCGCTCCCCGAAAGGCTAGTTAACCGCAACAAGAAGGTTCTGATCTCCCAAGTTTGGTTATCTCCCACGAGTTTATCTGCACTGAAGTTATACTGTCTGCCACAGCAGACAGAGTAGCAGATGCTTTCGGGAAATGTAAATTTAGTAAATTTGGATAACTGTACATGACTTCTGCTGCTGAACGTCCGGCGAGTTCTGTGTCCCCATTGACTCCTTCTGGGGACAGCAAACCTGCAAAAATATCCGATCCCCTGAAGGTAGCGACAGGTGTTTACGTGACCGTTCACGGTCATTATTACCAGCCGCCACGGGAAAACCCTTATCTAGACGCCATTGAACGTCAACCCAGTGCTGCACCTTTCCATGACTGGAACGAGCGGATTCATCACGAGTGCTATCGCCCCAACGCCTTTGCTAGAGTATTAAACGAGCAAGGGGAAGTCGTGGGGATCGTCAATAATTACGAGTATTTGAGCTTTAACATCGGTGCAACACTGATGTCCTGGCTGGAACGCTACGATGTCGAGGTGTATCAGCGGATTTTGGAGGCGGATGCGAAAAGTTCCCAACGCTTGCATGGTCACGGGAATGCGATCGCCCAAGTCTACAATCACATCATCATGCCTCTTGCCAACGAACGGGATAAGTACACTCAAATTCGTTGGGGTAAAGCAGACTTCCGCTCCCGGTTCGGACGCGATCCCGAAGGTATGTGGTTGGCGGAAACAGCGGTAGACTACGCCACCCTAGAAGCGCTAGTCAAAGAAGGGATTAAGTTTATTGTCCTTGCACCCTCCCAAGCACAGCGCTGTCGTCCCTTCCCCACCAAGAACGATCCCAATCCCCAATGGCACGAAGTCGGCGGGAGTCAAATCGATCCCACCCGCCCCTATCGGTGTTATTTGAAAGGGGATAAGGAACTGGGTAACAATTCCCCCAATCCCCAATCCCTCCCCTACATCGACATCTTCTTCTACGATGGACCGATATCGCGAGATATGGGCTTTAGTGATGTGCTATTCAACTCCGGTCATTTAGCGGGACGTATCGGTTCGGCGGTACGAGGGGATCATCGCCCAGCACAGATAATCTCTGTAGCGACAGATGGTGAAACCTTCGGACACCACAAGGGGGGAACAGAGAAAACCCTCGCTTATGCCTTTACTGAAGAGTTTAAGCACCGGGGTTGGACTGTTACCAACTTCGCCCATTATTTAAGTATTCACCCTCCCACCTGGGAAGTGGAATTGAAATCTGTCACCGCTTGGAGTTGCGCCCACGGTGTTGATAGATGGCAAGATGACTGTGGTTGCGGTGGTGCCCCCGGATGGCATCTGAAGTGGCGGCGTCCGCTGCGAAATGCTTTAAACTGGCTGCGGGATCAACTGATTGATGTCTATGAGGAACATGGTAGACAGTTTTTCCGCGATCCCTGGCAAGCACGGGATGAATATATTCAGGTAATTCTGAATCGCAACCCTGCCAATGTCAACCGCTTCCTCTCGCGACATCAAACTCACAAACTGACAGCGGCGGAACAAGTGGACGCTCTACGGCTGTTGGAAATGCAGCGTCACGCATTGCTAATGTTCACCAGTTGCGGTTGGTTCTTTGAGGAACTGTCTCGTCCAGAGGGAACGCAGATTTTGCGTTACGCTGCTAGGGCTTTGGAACTGGCGGAAGATGTGGCAGGGGTACAGTTAGAAAAAGGCTTCGTCAAACGCCTCAAGGACGCCCCCACGAATATTGATATCTTCCAACATGGTGCAGAAGTCTACCGTCAACTGGTGGTGACTTCCCAGGTAAACTTCAAGCAAGTAGCTGCACATTACGCCGTCTCTTCCCTATTCAATCCATGCCAGGAGGAACGTGTTTATTGTTACAGCGTTAACCAGCTAGATTATCAACTGCAACGCATGGGCGCATTAACCCTTGCCGTCGGTCAGTTAAAGCTGGTGTCAGAAATTACCTGGGAAAGCTCGCACCTGATCTTTGCTGTGCTGCATCTCGGCGGTTGGGATTTCCACTGCTGCATCCAACAGTTCACGGGGCGGCGTCCCTATAGTCAAGTCAAAGAGAAGCTGTTTGCAGCATTGCAGCAAGCTAGTGCAGCCCAGACTATCTTGGCGATGACCCAGCTATTTGGCGATGATACCTTTAGCCTTGAGAATCTCTTCCCAGAAGAACGCCACCGGATTATGGCTATCTTGAGTCAGGAAACACTGACACGTCTCGACCAGCTTTATACTCAAGTTTATCGGGATAATTACGGATTAATGAAGGCGTTCCACCGGGATGAACTCGCAGTACCCCAAGAGTTGCAGGTGGCGGCGGAAATTGCTCTAGCGCATCGGTGTATGATTAGCTTGCGTGCTTTAGAGCAAGACATCGCCGAACCCCAAGCGGTGTTGACACATCTGGTAGAATTGGAAGCTATAGCCAAAGAAGCCGAACATATGCGCTGTCGGCTGAACATTCCGGAAGGCAAGCAAATCTTAGAGCAGTTGATTCTGCGATCGCTCTACTCACTCTTGCACAATAGTAATGGCAGCTTTGAAGCCGATAGTCAACACTTGGAACGGATGATTGAGGTCGGTAAGCAGTTAATCCCTGGCTTATCTTTTGGCAAAGCACAGGAACTATATCACAGCTGTTTCCACAGTCAAATTTTGCCCCAGTGTTTGGATACTAATGATGCTTCTTTACAGTTGCGTCAGTTACTGAAGTTAGGGCAAAAATTAGGCGTGGATATTAGTCCCTGCTTGCATAAATTGGGTTAGGAGAAGATTCTTGTGCGTCTTTGCGTCTTTGCGTGAGAAGAAATATTTCGCGCCAAGACGCAAAGTAGAATAGAATTTTACCACTCAATCAGATGCCGGAACGGCGAACCACAGATAATTCATCTGTGTCCATCTGTGTTTATCTGTGGTTGATTTTTATCAATAATTGACTTCTATGGGGTTATTTTTTCCCTTGCTCCCAAAGGCATAAAAAATAGTAACATCATTCCAAATCCCTTGCTCAGTCACTAATGCTTCTAATTCGGCATCAAATTCCGCCTGAGCTTGCGACAATTGCTCAGATGAAAGCTGTGACAGGGGATTAGGAAATTGTCCTGGTGCTGGATGCTCACTTCCCGCCCACATTCGCTGTGCTTGTTCTAAACTAATATAGTTACCCTCTTGTTCAGGCTTAATTTCTATTGCTTCAAAGCCAGCCTTAGCGAGCAAATCATGACACTTTTGGACTGTACCTGTGGGTTGGCTCATTGTATATGAAATACCATACTTTTGAGCGACTTTTTGGGTGACAACCCCTCCCACAAAAGCAGTTTCTGCAAAAGCATGAAAACCAATTAGTCCACCTGACTTTTCCCGTTAAGTCTTGAAAAGCTTGCACACAAAGGATTTAGGGCAAGGTACAAGATTGCCAGTATAATAAGCCAAGTGTGGTGTCAGAGGCGACAAGTGATGTTGGACTGGTGGGAGAAA
>JAYKJH010000192.1:0-8815 GCA_035285345.1 Nostocaceae cyanobacterium
CCAGATACCAACCCTTCCCAGTCTGACGCTCAGTTAGAGCAAGCTGTCTTCAGTCAAATTAACCAGCATCGTCAGAGCAAAGGTTTAGCACCACTCACCTTGAATGCAACCGTTAGTAACCAAGCAAGACAGCACAGTCAAAACATGGCAGGTGGAAAAGTACCTTTTGGTCATGATGGCTTTGAGCAACGGATAACGACCATTAGGAAAGAAATTACCGTTGTCTCAGCTGGTGAAAATGTTGCATTCAATAGGGGTGCTAGCGACCCTGTGAAGCAAGCAGTAACTGGCTGGCTCAACAGTCCGGGACATCGACGCAATATTGAAGGCAATTTCAATCTGACTGGGATTGGGGTGAGCCGCAATAGCAAAGGTGAAATCTATTTCACACAAATCTTCATTCGCAAGCAGTAACTGCAACAGTCCTGAGTAGAGAGCTTACCCAAGGCGTCCTTACTCAGAACTGAAGATAGGAAATGGCTACAGACGTGATGTTACGCACGTCTGTACATATTCAGCATTCAGTATGGGGCGCAAGTCCGTGCGTCCCTAAGCATTCAGCACTTTTATATACTCCGCTGACCTGCAATTTTTCGTATTCCAATTTATTGCAAGGAGACTACAGCCATGTCTGAACATCAGATTTCTCTTCGCTACTTAACGCTGTTAGCAAGTCTAGGATCTACTACTGGATTGCTTTCACCACTGACAGCCCAAGCGCAAGTTAACGATGTGCCTTGCTTCCAGCCCTCTGGGGAGCTAACCACTAGCGAGGCTAGCGGGAAGTTTGACCGGAAAAACGATAACACTGTAAATCTTTGGAATACCAATGTTTTAAACCAAGTTAGTGCGAACGAATATTTACCAGATGCAGAATTTATCATCCACACAAATACAGACCTGAGTGAGCCAAGCTTGGTTCCCGACAAAAACACAAATGGGAATAATTTAGATAAAACTCCAACAGACGGGGAAAGTAGCTCTAGCAATAATACCTGTAGGAACGAGAAGCCGACACCGCTTGAAACAACAAATGATGCTGAGCGCAATGAAGTTACACCAACTGCTAAAAATCTAGAAAGTATCGAGAGTAAGGGTAAAAACAAAGCGCAGATATCTCCTAACTCTAGCGCTATACCATCAGCAGCAGAAGTGCTTCCTCAACCAGAACAAACACCTTCCTCGGACAATCCTAACTCTAACGCTATACCACCAGCAGCAGAAACTGTTCCCCAACCACAACAAACGCCTTCCTCGGACAATCCTAACTCTAGCGCCATACCATCAACACCAGAAGTGCTTCCTCAAACAGAACAAACCGCACCGTTGGAGACGCCTAACTCTAGCGCTATACCACCCGCAGCAGAAACTGTTCCCCAAGCAGAACAAACCGCACCGTTGGAAACTCCTAACTCTAGCGCTATACCATCAACACCAGAAGTGCTTCCCCAACCAGAACAAACCGCACCGTTGGAAACTCCTGATGCCTCAGAACCAGAAATTTTTCCTAGCACGAATGAGGAAAACACTCCCAGCCCAATAAAACCGACCAATCCAACTAATGAAAATAATTCTCGTAAAAATTCTCACAATTCTCACAATTCTATGAAGAAGATAATAAATACCTTCAGAGGATTGATGGACGGTCTAGGTTTGAATGAGTCTAAGGAAGGAAAGGTAATTGATAGTGTTTTAGATGCAATTAGCAATCTAAGTAGTAATGATTCTGAAAACAAAGGAAATAACAACACTACAGACAGCAACAGCACTCAGCTAATTCCAGATAATTCCCATCCTGAACCAACTCCTACTCAATCCCCTGAACAGCCAACCAATGCTATATAGCAACAGCTAAAGCTCGACGTTGCTGTGGAAAGCGGTCTTGATTTTTCCCACCCACATATATCCCTAAATCCAACTGAATGCCGACCAAGGGGATACCCAGCCTGTGAAGCGCGAAGCTTTTTCAGGTTGGGACAGCGTACAGCTATCTCTATTCTGATTCAGAAGCCCCCGTTATACCCGCGCATGTTAGCGGGGGAGAACGTCACAGTATTGTAGAGATGTTCCCCCTGAATGTCTCTATGATTCATTAGACCTCTTGCAAGTGAGAAAATCGTAAGTAAGATAAAATCCAAAAATCCCAAATCACTATCACATGTTTCCCAACACAGATTCGTCTTTAAATCTTCCCCCAGATGCACCCGTGTTGCGAGTGTTAATCGTGGAAGATGACCCGATGATGCAACTGGGACTAGAACAGTCTTTGATGGCGCACCCACAAATAGAAATTGTTGGACAGGCGGAAGATGGATACCTTGGAGTCCAAGCAGCAATGCAACTGAAGCCAGATTTGGTGGTCATGGATATTGGTTTACCAAGACTCGATGGTATTGCGGCGACGCAACAAATTAAAGCAGCATTACCACATACTCACGTGGTGATGCTCACATCCCACACCACAGAAACAGAAATTATTGCCTCTCTCTCTAGTGGAGCGGATGCATATTGTATTAAAGGGGCGAGTGTTGAACGTCTCCTGAGTGCGATCGCAGCTGCTGTTGAAGGTGCAACCTATCTTGACCCCCAAATTGCTAGGCGAGTAATTGATCACCTGAAACCTCCTTCTCGGACTGTTCATACAGCTAACCTATCGCAACGGGAGTTAGAAGTCCTGAAACTGATGGTAGAAGGTTTCAGCAACCCGGAGATTGCAGAAAAACTCTATCTCAGTCCCAATACTGTCAAAACTCACGTCCGAGGAATTATGAACAAATTAGCAGTGGATGACCGCGTACAAGCAGCTGTCGTGGCATTACGTTCTGGTTTGGTGTAATTACAATACAACCTTGTTGTATCTGTACCTAACGTAACTTAGACAAATGCTGTGCCGCATTGGGCTTATTTATCGATAGCGATAAGGCGGAGGCATGACGCGGAGATAACACCTCTACAAACATGTCTGATTGGGGACAAATCGCAGAAATTGCCTTCCAAACTATATTTCCACATTTTTTATTATTTTGTTAGATTCTAATTCTTTTTGGCTCTATTGTATTGTGGCAGTTGTGTAATACCAATTTTGTATGAAATTGCATAGAATGAGAAAGCTAAAATCTTTGTTTTGTAATCCTTTCAATTGGTTACAGTTTTATGCAGCTTCACAATAATTTACTATAAGTTATGATTGACATTTACTTAGTAAACATGTATCTTGATTGTGTGGTTTTTATTTGATGAATAAATACAAATTTTATTTATGTCTAAGTCATTGATAAAACTGTTGAATATTTGTTAAATAGCTTATGATACATCCTCACACCCAAATGACCAAGATTAACGACGCTATTGGTTATGGTGTAATAGCCACAAAATTAATTCCAAAAGGAACAATAGTTTGGATTTTAGATAACCTTACTCAAAGACTAGATGAATCTTTTGTAAATTCTCTTGATGAAGTCAGGAAAAAAGAACTTTTTAAATACTGTTATCGATATAGAACTGGTGAGTTCGCATTTGTTTGGGATTTAGGGCGTTTTCTCAATCATCATTCTAATCCTAACTGTGTTACCACTGCTTATGATTTTGAAATAGCAGCTAGAGATATTCATCCCGGAGAAGAAGTAACAATTGATTATGGAACTTTAAATTTGGATGAACCTTTTCAATGCCTACGAGAAGAAGCAGGAGTTCGTCATACTATCTTACCAGATGATCCTTTAAATTTGTATTCAGAATGGGACAGGAAAGCTGCTGAAGCAATGCAGTATTTTAATAAAGTTGAACAACCTTTAAAACATCTAATCGATGAGAAGTACAAAGATAAGGTAATGGCGGTTGCTGCTGGAATAGAACCTATAGATTCTAGCATTAACATTTATTATAACAAAAACTGAACTATTGAAGTATGCCTTCTGTTTAGACTGTTTTTTGACAAAACATTTAACAGTCCCAGTTACTTTTAGGAGAATCTTAAAATGTCCGGCTATGAAAACTTTACAATTCGCGAGTTGCAAGCTAGTCAACCAAGCGATTCCCTGGAAGTAAATACCCTAGAGCGGATAGTTAAAACTGAAATAGACGGAGTTAATGTTGAGGATTTAGTAGTAAAGTTTGGTTCTCCTTTATTTGTTTACTCAGAAAAAACATTAAGAAAGCAATATCGCAGTGCGAAGAATGCCTTTACTACTCGTTATCCAGACGTAACTTTTGGTTGGTCTTACAAAACTAATTATTTAAAAGCAATTTGTGCTATTTTCCATCAAGAAGGAGCGCTCGCGGAATTAGTTTCTAAAATGGAATACGATAAAGCTAAAAATTTAGGTATTCCTGGCAAAGAAATAATTTTCAACGGACCTAATAAGCCATATGATACCTTGTTAGCGGCAATTAAAGAGGGGGCAGTAGTCAATATTGACCACTTCGAGGAAATTCAAGATTTAGAAAAAATTGCCTCAATTTTAGACAAAACCCTGACTGTTGGTATTCGTCTTAACTTAGATGCAGGTATTGAACCTTGTTGGTCAAGATTTGGTTTCAACCTAGAATCTGGTGAAGCACTAGAAGCTGTACAACATATTGCCAAAAGTAATCGGTTACGTCTGAATGGATTACATAGCCATATTGGTACTTTCATCACCAATAAAGAAGTCTATGCTCAACAAGTAGAAAAAATGGTCAAGTTTGGCTATGAAATAGAAGATCATTTTGGCTGGTCTATGGAGTATATAGATATTGGTGGTGGATTGGCATCCAACAATAAAATCAAGGAAATTTATCATGTTTGTGAAGGTGCAATTCATCCAGATGAGAGAATAATTCCTTCTATTGATGACTATGCGGAGACTATTTGTAATGCTCTCTGGAAAAATCTTAGACCCAACCATAGACCTAAATTAATTATTGAATCAGGACGATTTTTGGTAGATGAAGCAGGAACTTTAATTACTACAGTTTGTGGGACAAAACGCTTACCTGATGGAAATCCTGGTTATGTTATTGATGCTGGGATTAACTTACTATTTCTTGGTCTTTGGTTTCACTTTAATATTACCTTGGGAAAGGCTATTCCTGGTAAGTGTGAAAAATCCCAACTTTATGGACCTCTTTGTACGAATATAGATGTCATTGATGAAGGGATTAGCTTACCACCTTTATCGCGAGGCGATCGCTTGGTTATCTCTAATATTGGTGCCTATAATAATAGTTTTTGGTTTCAGTTTATCGAATATCGTCCTAATATTGTCTTGATTACAGAAACAGGAGATGTAGAATTAATTCGTGCGGCTGAAGATTTGAGTGATATAGAGAGAAGAGAATATCTACCTTCTCGTCTGGAAATATAGCGGTTCTCAGTTAAGTGAGGTACAGATTAAATTTATAAATCTCTTGTGGGGTGGGCATCTTGCCCGCATTTTTGTAATTAGACCTATGAGCATAAATAATTTTTAGCTCACGCAAAGGCCCAAAGAAGAACGCAAAAAAACAGACTTTTGCTCATAGGTCTATTGATTAAAACGAGAAACGCTATAATTGAACCTATAAAACCCGTCCATTAATGATTGTAGAAAGATGTAGATTATGACAAGTTGGCTGTATTTATTCATTGCTATTTTATTAGAATCCCTGGGAACAACTTGTATGAAGTTTTCTCAGGGATTTACTAAATTAATTCCTTCTACTTTAGTGGTGATCTGCTATATTGGTAGCATCTCTATGTTAACAAAGGCTCTTAAAGGAATTAATCTAAATATTGCTTATGCAATTTGGTCAGGATTGGGAACCGCGATAATTGCAATAGTAGGGGTTATTCTTTTTAAAGAAACTTTAAACCCTCTACAAATGGTTTCAATTATTTTGATTATTCTAGGAGTCGTGGGTGTCAATTTGCTATCTTAAGAATCTCGTTGTCTCAGATTAGAGTATTTTCTCCATTAGCACGCATTTTTTGTGACGAGTGATGTTAGCAAATACTTTCATCCCTTGATATTCATAATCTTGATAATCAATCGATACAATTTCCTTAAATCCGAATCTGGAACAAAGTCTTTGTGAAACAATTCCACTTGGTTCAGTAATTATTCTGGAAAAATTTTTAGTTTTAGCATACTCGATATTTTCAGCATATAAATATCTAGCTATGTTGCGATTCTGATATTTAGGATATACTCCTATCATAGACTCATAAAAAAATTGTCCTTTTCTAATTTTTTTATCAGCCAAATATTCTTGTTGTAGCGATTCTACCAGAGAAATTATTGGGATAAATTTGTCAAATTCCTTATACTTTTCTTTATAATAGTTATTTTCTATATACATATCTTCAGAAATTATAAATCCGACCAATTCACCAGTTTGTGCATCTTTAGCGATATGAGATAATCCATCTTCTACAGCTTTCTGACACACAATTTCGGCAACGGGATAATAATATTCCTTCGTTATTCCTAAACAATGGGTCAGCGGCTCACCGCCAGGAAAAACAGTAGCTAAACATTCAATTGTACTAGCTAAATCTTTACTTTGCAGAATTTCATAAACTATCCCATCTTTTTCCAGCATACTATCTTATCTGTATATCTTGAGTTGAGCTATTGATTTTTTCAGCTTTTATTCAACCTAGAGTACTTCAAATAGTTGTAGTTGTAAATACGTTACTTTGTTAATAAAAATATGGAATAATAATTTTTACTTTTATTAATTAATGATTATCATTTTTTTTATGAATTTTGTTAAAGTTTCACAGTATAAATCATCAAACCCTATAGACAGAAATAAAAAAATGTTTTATATCTGATAATTATTTTTGCGGTTATATCAGTAACATCATGAAAACTACAAAAACAGATAACAATACTAATTTAAAAGTAGAAACTATAGAAACACAACTTAATTATTGGCAGCAGCAATTACAGGATGCTCCCGAATTATTACAATTACCCACAGATAGAACTCGTCCCAGCAGACAAACTTATACGGGTAAAACACAAAGATTTACCTTGAATCAAGAACTAACCCAGAAATTACAAAAACTCTCAACAGAGTCTGGGACTACTTTATTTATGACTCTATTGGCTGGCTACGCTACATTACTATATCGTTACAGTGGACAGTCAGACATTTTAATCGGTTCACCAGTAGTAAATCCTCACTACCAATAAATAGACTTATTTATTAATACATTGGTCTATCGAAGTAACTTTGCAGATAATCCCAGTTTCTTAAACTTACTCAATCAGGTTAGAAAAACCACACTAAAAGCATATGAACATCAAGATATACCCTTTGAAAAGGTAGTAGAAGCATTACAAGTCCAAAGCTCTTTAAGTTATTCACCCATTTTTCAGGTGATGTTTGTCTTAGAAAATCCCTTGGTGGGTGAAATAGAATTAACAAGAAAAACTTGGAGTGAATTCAATCAAGACAACAAAACTGCTAAATTTGATTTAACTGTATCGATGAGGGAAACAGTTCAAGGCTTAGAAGGAGAATGGGAATACAATACAGAATTATGGGATGACTCCACTATTGAGAGGATGGTTAGTCATTTTGAGAACTTATTATCAGCGATTGTTGCTCATCCGCAAATGACTGTAAATGAATTACCATTATTGAGCGAAATAGAACGCCATCAATTATTAGTAGAGTGGAATAATACCGCAACAGAATATCCCCAGAGTAAATGTATTCATCAATTATTTGAAGAACAGGTAAACCTCACACCTAATGCTATAGCGGTAGTATTTGCTGAACAACAATTAACCTATTTAGAATTAAATCAAAAAGCCAATCAAGTAGCACATTATCTCCAAAGCTTGGGAGTAAGACCTGACGCGCTGGTAGGGATTTGTGTAGAACGTTCCCTAGAGATGATAATTGGACTATTAGGGATATTAAAAGCCGGTGGAGCGTATGTACCCCTCGACCCCAATTATCCAGCCGAAAGATTGAGTTATATGTTGACTAATTCAAGACTTGAGGTGTTATTGACTCAACAAGATTTATTGTCGTTTTTACCGTCATCTACTGCACAGATAGTTTGTTTAGATAAAGATTGGGGACTGATTGAAAAATACAGTACAGAAAATCTATCTACTGAAGTAGGTTCAGAGAATTTGGCTTATGTGATTTATACTTCAGGTTCTACTGGTCAACCCAAAGGAGTGACCATGAATCATAAGCCACTGGTGAATCTTATAGTTTGGCAACTGAAACAATCATTTGCTAAATATGGCACAAAAACAGGTCAGTTTACACCCATTATAGCGTTTCCTAGTCTACTGAGGTACAAATTTATCGGCTTAAGAAAGCGTCCATCCTCTTCTATCGGCGGTTAATTCTTTCTTGCTATACCTCACGAGCGTGGGAAGCGCTATAGCTTTGATGTTTCCTTTCAAGAAATTTTTTCTACTTTGTGTTCCGGTGGGATATTAGTTTTAATAACAGAAGAAATACGCAGAGATGGAACAGCATTATTAAAAATGCTCACACAACAAGCTATTGAAAGACTATTTCTTCCCTTTGTTGCGCTAGAGCAGTTAGCTCAGAGTGCTGCTAATAGTGAATATCTACCTCAAAATCTTCGGGAATTGATTACTGCTGGAGAACAACTAAAAATTACTCCTGCACTCACAGACTTTTTCAATAAGCTTCCGAATTGCCGCTTAGAAAATCAATACGGACCAACAAAAAGTCATGTCGTGACAGCATTTTCTTTAAAAGGTTCTGCCAATATTTGGTCATCACTTCCACCGATAGGAAAACCAATAGCCAACAGCAAAATATATATATTAGACAAACAATTTCAACCAGTACC
>JAYKJH010000193.1:0-9867 GCA_035285345.1 Nostocaceae cyanobacterium
TTTACTATAAGTTAATGGTCTATTCATTAAAGAAAAATAATCAAAGTATATTCCAGGAATTTTTAATGGACGGATGTATAAAAATTCAGTTAAATTGCTGATTTTTTGCTTGCTACTCATAGGGTAAATTTTTTAATGGTGACATAATACACTCCCTAGTTAGTAAAAAAGTAATTTATGTAAGAAAATATACAAAACTGATTGCTATAATTTCACTATAGGAGGCTGAAACTTATGTGGCAATTACTTGTAAATACGATGGAAATTCTCGGAATGATAGTGTATATAACTTTAGGGTTTTGTTACTTCAAGGAATGGCTAGACTTATTTCAAATAGATAGTACTATGACTAAACAGCAACGTCAGATTTCAGTCATAGTATTGTTTCTCGGAACTTTGTTATGGCCTATGATAGTTCCGTTTGCTTATCTAGAATTGTTAAAGTCTCAGAAAAAGAAGTCGATGATAGAAATTATTTTCGATCAACCTAATTCCAGTTCATTTGACAAATAATTTATCGGCTATGATTTGTTGAGTATTAGTGATGTTGGAGCAATCAGTAATTTTGTGTTTATCTCAACGTAATGGATTAGGATAGATTCATCATAAATCTCCCCAAGAGATGATAATGCTGTGATTGAAATTTATTTCCGGGGCAGATATTAAGGACTTTTGATAGTATTAGATTGAGAATTATAATTGGTTGGCGGTGTCACCATAGGTTGAGGAGTAGTTTGCAGGGATTTGTTGATTTTATCCTCTGAACTTTGCTGCCATTCTGAAAGTTCTCGATTCACAGCATTGGCAAAATCTTTAGATACCAAAATTACATCTACATTATCGTGGGATTTAACTGGGGGATTAGCCTGAGCATACAACAAACCACCGTTAAAATCTGGCTTCCCCAAAATTAACTTATGGGTTTGCTGATTTTTCAGTTTCACTTCGATAGTAGCTTGGGGGTTATCCAACCCGTATTCTCCCAGTTGATTAAGAGGAACAGTTATCACCCGTTCCCGCTTACTACCAACTAGTAAATCCATCAAATAAGAAATAGCAGCATTACTAGCAGGTGATGACCCAGGAGATTTGAGTAACCATTGAGGATTACTATTAATAGGAGAACGTTCTAGCAACAGCGTCCTATCTTTGGTTTGGATGCTCAAAGACTGGACATCATCCGCCGTAAATAAGAAAATTTGCTGTTGTCTTTTCTGAGCTTCTTGACGCTGAGACGCACCTTGAATTTCAGAGAAATAAACAAACCCTCCAAATCCCAGAGCTAGCAGGATTAAAATGATTGTGGTCTTTTGTAGCTTCATAGATAAATGAAAATTCCACATGAATGATGAAGAAACAAAAATTGCCACCGTGTGACCCGATAATTCATAATTCGTAATTACGAATAACAAACTACGAATTACGAATTATTTATCGTCGCTGCCACCAAAGTATACCGGCAACCCCGAAGCCGAGCAGGGGTAAAATTAACAGAGACAAAAATGCTAAAAGATTAGCTTGTACTTGTGAAAGATTAATTCTTCGGTTTTTTGCCTCTTTAGGACGGATAGATAGCGGTTGGGAATCTTGTTGACTCAGCCAAGTGAGGGAATTTAAGAATACATCGCCATTCAACTGCTGCTGGAAGACGCCATTGGTGGGAAAATCAGAGTTGCCTATGACTACCATCCGCGACTCAGTAGGGGTTGGTTTTGGCTGTTGGGGGGTTGTAGCTGTAGGTGATACCGTCGGTGATGGTTGTGGACTAGGAACGGTATTTGGTGTCGGTGATGCTGTCGGACTGACAGTAGCTTCTGGTGTCGGTGTGGTGGTGGGGGATGGGACAGCAAGAGGCTGGGGTTCGACAGGTGTACCTTGTATTTTCCGGGACAAAGCAACACCTAAAGTCAGAGGACCTGGGTTATCGCTACCAGGATTAAACTGTATGTTTTCGTTTTGTAAATCACTTTCCGCCCAACTACCAGGATAGGGTTTAGTTAGCAGTAGGCGAGTAGCCTGAATCTCAGGAACTTCCTTAATTTCCAGGGGACGTGCTAAGCGATAGAAAGAAATGCCGTTACGAAAATCCTTGGTAATTGGATGCTGACCATAATCCGTCACCACAGACACCGCAGGACCTAATCCCACACCAGTGGAAACATCGACCGCTAAACGATTATCTACAGAGATTCCCCATTCTGTAAGCAAACCCTCAAGATTGGTGCTGGTATTTGGATCGATCATCAGCATCACATTCCCACCAACTATGAGAAACCTTCTGAGAGCGTCAGTTTCCGCGTCAAATAATCGGCGTTGCGGTCCTGCGACTACAACCACATCTGCATCCTGGGGCACTGATTTTCTATCTGTTAGGTTTAGCGGTTCGGGAGTGAAGTTTTTTTCATTTAATTCCGCAACTGCTTGGGACATCCCACCCTCTACCGCTTCCAGGGGATGTTCACCGTGACCTTGGAGGAAGTAAACTTTCTTCTTTACGTCGCTAGTGATTTGTTGTAGACGATTGGTAAGTCTAACTTCTGAGAGACGTTCGTTAGTATTTACCACCTGAACTAACTGCTTGCGGTTTTGGGTTGGAGATTCGATATAAACTTCCCCGACCTCCTTGAGACCAAACTTTTTCGCTAGTCCTGGTTTAGCTTGGGGATCGACGTACTCAAAGCTAAAATTTCTACCTTGACGGCGGAAATTTTCCAACATCTCCCGATCCAAAGGGTTTTGTTCGTTGGAAAAGACCCATACTTTAATCGGAAGACGCAAATCCTTTACCAGTTGCTGTGATTGGGGAGCAAGGGTAAACAATCCCGTTTCCGTCAAATCCTGTCTCAGGTGGTAACGAGTCCCCAGGAAATTAACCAATCCTAAAATGATCACAACTGCTAAAGTCGCCGCTAAAGCATTAGTACCAGATTGAGTAGAACGGCTTCCCCACCAATTATTTTGCTTGTTTTGCCAGAACAACCATACCCCAGTGATGATAATTCCTGATAAAAATAGACCTAGGGGGAGGACACCCCAAGTTTCCGACACTACCCCAGCCGATAAACCCATTACCATCAGGAATGGACCTACCCAGACAAAATATTTCCAGAGTTTGTTTTTGGTCATTAGTCAGTAGTCATTAGTCATTAGTCATTGGTCATTAGTCATTGGTCATTAGTCATTGGTCATTCATGATGAGGGAAATAAAACACAGAAGACAAATGACAGCAGACAAAGCGAAAATGACAAATGACAAACAGTCTTCCCTTGCTTCGTGGTATTCGTGCTTAAGAGCGTCCAAAACGCAGCGCATCAATTGATTGTGCTGTTAAAAAGATGCCTAAAACGATGTAACTAGCAAATAAAATCAGACTGCTAGTGTCCAGAATACCTTGTACCAAATTCGTGTAGTGTTTGAGCAATGATAGATGACCCAAAGCTTCACCCACCGGACCTGGGATAGATTTGGCGATTAAATCCACTAACAACAAGCACAAAATCAGAGCAAAACTGAGGACAGCAGAGAGAATCGTGCTATCTGTTAGGGAGGAGATGAACATTCCCAAAGACAAAATCGCTGCGGCTAACAAAATTAATCCTAAATGTCCCAGCAGGGGAATAGTCGGTGGAAATGGTGGACTCGATGCACCTAGAGCGATCGCTTCATAAACCAGCAGTGGTGCCACCATCGTGGTAAAAAACGTCAGCACCCCTAATAACTTACCTACCGCTACCGACCAGTTGGTCAACGGTGATGTAGCTAGCAATTCCAAGGTGCCACGCTTGCGTTCTTCAGCATACAGCCCCATAGAAAGAATGGGTAGCAAGAATAACAATAACCATCCCAAGCGATCCAAAAATGCCCGCAGGAACTCGTAGGGAACATCAATGGGTGGTAAGGGCACCCCTACCTGTTGTCCTTGGACATCGAAAGCCGCTACTTGTGCTAATACCCCCTCCGGACCGAGCAAAATCAACACAAAAAATAACCCAGACAACAACCAGAAAATCCCAGCTACAACATAAGCCAGCGGCGATACAAAGTAGCTTTGTAGCTCCCGACGGTAGATAGCTAGAATGTTGCTCAGTATGACATTCATTAAGCTGCATCTCCCTCTGTAGATGCTTCTGGGGCTGCTTCTGGGACTGTATCTGTAGCTGCTTCTGGGGCTGTTTCTGGGACTGTTTCTATGGGTACTTGTGAATCTGTATCATCGGCTGCCAAGCTTTTTTCCTCCGTAGTCAGTTGTAAAAATACATCTTCCAACGTGGCGCCCAAACGCCGCATTTCGTGCAAACCAATACCCGCATTGACCAACATCGCAGCAATATCCTTTCCCAGTTCCGTCTGTGATGCTGATACGACCCGCAACCAAGTGTGGTTGGGGTTGGGATTAGTTTGAGTAGATATCCTCTGGGAAGGAATTGATTCTACCAGACGGACTTCGGGGTTAGTGGTGAGTAAATTAATCGCCACTTCCGCATCCCCCTCGATTTCCAACTCATACCCCTGTTCACCGACTAATTCGGTTATCAGGTTGTCTGGGGTATTGGTGGTCACTACTTTACCGCGATTGATAATTGCTACACGGCTACAAGTCATGCTCACCTCTGGCAGAATATGGGTAGACAAGATAATGGTGTGCGTCCCCGCCAGACTTTTGATTAAATTCCGCACATCAATGATTTGTTTCGGGTCAAGACCTACGGTCGGTTCATCTAATATGATGGCTGGTGGGTCGTGGACAATTGCCTGAGCAATCCCCACACGCTGCTTATATCCCTTGGATAATTTGCGGATGAGAACACGACGTTTTTCCTCTAAGTTACAGCGCTCGATGGCTGCATTTACCTTTTGGGTGCGATCGCCTGCTGGTACTCCCTTGATTCTTGTCACAAAATGGAGAAATCCCTCCACGGTCATCTCTGGGTACAACGGTGGCGTTTCTGGTAAATAACCAATCCGCTGTCTGACAGCTAGGGAATTTTCGTGGACATCGTAACCTGCAATTCGCGCTGTACCGCTAGTCGCCGGTAAATAACCAGCTAAAATTCGCATGGTAGTAGTTTTACCAGCCCCATTCGGACCCAAAAACCCCAATATTTCCCCAGGTTCGACACTAAAGGTAACATCTGTAATGGCTGAGGTAGAGCCGTATATTTTACTTAAATGCTCAACTTCAATCATCGGTGAAAGCCGATTCAGACTGATAGGATACCAAACAATATTAAATCAAGATGTTATGAGTTCGGGAAAAAGAAAAACCGTTTAGGACTAAAAAACCATGATTCAAATTATCAAAAAATCAGCAATTGGCTATTAGTAACATGGTGCAATCAACCCTCATTAGCACAATATACGTCAACCCAGCCACTGGAAATGATGCTGCTAGTGGTTCTCGCGGACTCCCCTGGAAAACCTTGTCTCGCGCCTTACGTCAAGCATCTAACGGTACAATAATTCAACTAGCTACTGGCACTTACAATGCTGCTAGTGGTGAAGTATTTCCCTTGGTTATTCCGGCTGGGGTTATGGTGGTTGGGAATGAAGCCACAAACGGTAAAGGTATTTTAATTCAAGGTAGTGGTGAATATGCCAGTTCGACTTTTGGCACCCAAAATATTACTTTGCTACTTTTAAGCAATGCCCAACTTTTAGGAGTAACTGTTACTAACCCAGTCAATAAAGGTACTGGTGTCTGGATTGAATCGACAGCCCCAACCTTGGCAAATAATACCTTTGCCCAATGCAGCCGTGAGGGAGTATTTGTTACAGGTACGGCAAAACCAGCAATTTTTGGCAATGTGTTTTGGCAAAACGCTGCTAGTGGGCTGATGCTAGCCCGTAACAGTAAAGCAGAAGTAGTGCGAAATCTCTTTCAAGAAACTGGTTTTGGCATTGCTATTAGTGACGCGGCGGCCCCTTTCATATCTGACAATAAACTGGTGGCAAATCGCACCGGAATTGTTCTGTCTCGCGATGCTCGTCCGGTACTGCGAAATAATATTTTGGAAAAAAATACCAATGGCGGATTAATTGTCAACGGTAATGCAATTCCAGATTTAGGTAGTAAACAAGACCCGGCAGGCAATATATTCCGCAATAACGGCGAATTTGATTTCCAAAATGCCACTTCAGTAGCCCTAGTTTGTGTAGGTAATCAGCTAAATCCAGCCCAGGTAAAGGGAGATGTCAACTTGCAAGCGGCAACGGAAGATACACCTGCGACCGCTTCATTTATTAGTAATTTCCCTGATGTCCAGGGGCATTGGGCAGCAGCTTTTATCCAAGCAATGGTAGATAAAGGTTTGCTGAGCGGCTTTCCCAACGGTACATTTCAACCAGAAGCTCCTATCACCCGCGCCCAGTATGCAGCGGTGATTGCCAAAACTTTTAATCAACCAATAAGTAATAAATCAAGTAATTTTACGGATATAGCTGATAATTTTTGGGCAACACCAGCCATTATGCGGGCAGCCAGAATGGGGTTTATTAGCGGCTTTGGTGATGGTAGTTTTCGACCGGGACAAAATTTAACCCGGGTACAAGCGATTGTCTCGATAGTCAACGGGTTGAAACTGACTGGAGGGAATCCGAACGGGTTGAACAGAATGAGCGATCGCGCTCAAATTCCCAGTTACGCTACCAACGCAGTTACTACCGCTATCCAAAAACTACTGGTGGTTAACTACCCGCAAACTGACCAACTAGAACCCCTAAGAGACATCACCCGTGCAGAGGTAGCAGCGATAATTTATCAGGCTTTGGTCGCTCTGGGACAATCAGACCCGATTGCTTCAGCCTACATTGTGCAACCAGAGGCAGATGTGCCTTCCTTTAGCGATTTACAAGGACACTGGGCTGAATCATTCATCCGCGGTTTGGTAAGTATCAACGTGACTCGCGGTTTTTCTGATGGTAAATACCAACCAGAAGCACCCATGACTCGCGCTCAATACACGGCTTTAATAACTGCAGCTTTTAACCCCACACCCAAACGTCCCGACCGGGAATTTAAAGACGTACCTCGCGATTTTTGGGCACGGAACGCCATTCAACAAGCCGCTAGGGGCGGGTTTGTCGGTGGTTTTCCCAACCAAACCTTTAAACCTAGCCAGAATGTCAGCCGTCTGCAGGTCATAGTTTCCTTGGTGAATGGATTAGAGTTACAGGGAGGAAATGGTAACACAGTGAAATTCTTCACTGACTACAATGCCATTCCCGAATCTGTGCAAAAATACGTTGCTACAGCTACAGCCCAAGGTATCGTAGTTAACTACCCAAACCCCAAACAATTTCAGCCTAACCGCGAAGCCACCCGCGCTGAAGTAGCAGCAATGGTTTATCAGGCATTGGTTGCTATTAACCGCTTAAATGCTATTTCTTCAGCTTATATTGCTTCACCTTGAAATGGGAAAATGCTAATAGCTAATTGTTTTGTAGTCATTAGTCGTAACGCACCAAACCTTGAAAATGGTGCCGTACTCTCCGAATAGCGCAACGGCAATAAAGCGGGAGGAACATCCACACCGCTTTTTGCCTCCCCTACGTATCTTTTCAACAATCAAATAGGAGTCCTATAGTCATTAGTCATTAGTTAGGACTTACGCACAAGTAACGAAAAATCAACCACAGAGAACACAGAGAACACAGAGAAATAAGAGTTTCGGAGAGTTTTTGCGTAAGTCCTGATTAGTTATTGGTCATTCCCTGTTCCCCTAACCCCATTACCCATTACCCAAAGTTCCACATGGAAAATTCATCTTTGAGCAGCTGATCGTAAAACTAAAATTGAATATGCTAGTATTTACAAGCATTCACTAACCCCAAGTTCTGCCATCAGCTACCAGCCACTCTGTTTTCTCCTCTGCTATTGCCTTTGCAGCAGCGTGAATTAAAAAATACTCTCCTATCATTTATCCAATCTTTCGATGACTAATGTAGCCAATAGCACGCTAGGCTATAAAAGCAATAGGAGAAAAACTGCCCCTATTGCCCTATGTTCATTGCCAGATGTTAACAATAGCCTTGGATACAAATGCTGAATTGTCAGTAGCTTTATTAACACGCTACAGCTTTGACTTGAGTGGCTACACCGCCAAGGAATTAATCAACCGTTGGCACAGAAAATACCCCAGTGCGTGGGTACGCTTGGCAATCATCGAAGCTTTATATCAAGGCCGCTACAAAGCAGTTTCTGTACAGCAACTATTAGCATTTTGGCAGCGCCGGGGACAAGTGGTTTATCATTTCAATGTGGAATTTGAAAGCCTAATATGTAGCCAATTTCCTGCGGATTTAAGTGTTATCAATCCATTAAATATCAAACGCCAGTCAAATATTAGCAATTCTTCACCAGCACCAGCATCAGCCCAACAAGCAGGGAGGGAAAGGGCAGAAAAAGTCGGAAAAATAGAAAAATTAGCAAAGATAGAGAAATTCTTGCCGAAACAACAGATTCTTCCACCATCCAAGCAATCCCAATCTCCAGTTAAGAGTCCCCCAATCGGACAATTTACCCCCGATAAAAGCGATCGCACTGAGGTCTTTACCTCAAAACTGAAAGCGATTTCACAGCAGGATAGAGGACAGGGGAGAGGGGACTAGGGAATGGGTAATAGGTAATAGGTAATAGGTAATAGATAACGGGTAACGGGTAATGGGTAACGGGTAATAGTTATTTTCTGCCAATGCCCCATGCCCCATGCCCCATGCCCAATGCCCCATGCCCAATGCCCCATGCCCCATGCCCAATGCCCCATGCCCCATGCCCGATGCCCCATTACCGATTAACCGGCTCCATTTTGGCTTTTAATCCGTTGCTGTTGAGCTTTTGCACCATTTGTTCAGCGTTATTGCGGTTGCTGAAGACTCCGACTTGCATGAGTACCTGACCATTATCCACAGTCCGGAAGGCTTCAGGGACGATCTCGCGCACCAAAGCTTCCTCTTGTGCATTGCTGATTTCCACCACTACCCGCATTGCACCCCTAGGGGTGCTAGGAGAACGTCTGTTCGTGGCTGGACGGGGATTGGATACCCTTCTGGAACCAGTACCCAGGGGAATATTGGTATCAGGAACGGGTAAAAGCGCTGCTTCTCCGACGGGAGCAGGTTCCAGGGAGGGTAAAGGACTTTGGGGACGCCGGGAATTTCTAGCTGTTGCTGGGGTATCATCGGTCGAGGAGGTCGTCTCAGATGGAGTCTCCGGGGCAGAAAATTCCAGAGTATCCTCACCCCCATTACCACCAATAGCCCCACTTTGATTGGTCGGGGACATTAAGTTTTGGGGTGACTGGGAGTCGGATGAATAATCTGCAGCGGTTTCCGGAGGGGGGACGGGAATTTCCACGGCTGATGGTGTGGGACGCTCAGTTGAACGCTCAATTGTTGTCAAGCTGCTGGGAGTGGGGAACGCTTCAGAATCACCGCTGGGTCGATTCCTGGGAGATACATTTGTTCTGGGTGCTGTAGCTGGTTGGATAGTAGGAATATTCGCAGGAGGAGGAGCGACAACCACTGTTGTCCCAGCAAAGTCTATGTTACCCACTGTGCGTTCCGGCTCTGGACTATCACCAAAAGTATTACCAAATGCCGGAAAAGTCTGCTTAGCTTTGTTGGCGTTAATATCGTAACGAGCATTGTTACGAAAGGTATTGCTTCCTGGTTCGGAGGTTGTGCCTAAGTCGGGTTGAGCGTCAGCTAAGGCAACTAAACCATCTTCACTACTATCTTCAATGATATTACTCCGCAAAACCGGACGCGCCTTAGCCTGGACTATTACCCCGGTACGGTTTTGGATAATCCGATTAGCAATGACTGTGGGTGCAGAATTCTGGGCAATATTGACAGCAAAACCAGTCTTT
>JAYKJH010000194.1:0-30206 GCA_035285345.1 Nostocaceae cyanobacterium
AGGGTTTTTCTCAAGCTTTCCTGGTGCTTTTGGCGCAGTGGACCCACTCTGACCCCATCCCGAACTCAGTTGTGAAACGCTGCCGCGGCCACGATAGTTGGAGGGTAGCCTCCCGCCAAAATAGCTCAGTGCCAGGTTTATTTTTAATACAAAAGCTCCCTCAGATTACCAAGAGGGAGCTTTTGTTATTGCTGTGAGGTAGACAAATTTCAGGGATGATTTTTAAACTTTGAATTTGAATTGGTTACTGTACCTCATAAACATCGAATCTGCTGTATGTTCTTATCTTTGGAGAGTTACTCCCTTCCCGCCAGAAGATTTTGTATTTGTGGGGTGACAACTTATGCGATCGCTTGCCAGCCCACCAGAGAGTCATAAGTAATAATACTTATACCAAATCTCTGTAAAGATGAGCTTAATAATCTGTGACAAGGAGTGCTTTTGCTCTAAGCTGAGAATCGGTAGGTAATGTGGGTTACGCGATCGCCTGAGAAAAATTCTTCAACAATTTACTCCTGATTTTACTGCCTCCCTTATCGGTTGGGAATTTATCACCGCCGCTGTATTAAGCTCATCTTCATAGAGAATTGGTATTAGCTCTTCCTCAGAAACTGGCAGGGAGCACCGAAGCGCGGGGGAGTAGGGGAGAATGAGTTTCTTTGATCGCCCATTAGCGATCGCACCCATCAAATGCTTTCAAGAGGACATCATTCTGAGTATTATTACTTATGACTCTCTGGTGGGCTGGCAAGCGATCGCATAAGTTGTCACCCCACAAATACAAAATCTTCTGGCGGGAAGGGAGTAAAGCTTGGGTACTTGAGCATACATTGGCTTTTTTGCCGTCTACTTTGTGAGAGTCAATCACACCGTTTACCCCTCCGTGTTTTATAGTTTCTTGGCACTGAGTGCCTAAAAAAACCCCCCTAAACAGCCGCAAGCTTGTCTAGAGGGGAGAGGCAAAGTTAGCTTATGAAACTTGGTTAAACTGCTAGTTGCACTTTATTTTTCACAACTCGCACTTGATACATGGGAATCTTCACTGTTGGATCGTCCAAATATTCTCCAGTTCTCAAGTTAAAGTTTTGTTTGTAAATAGGTGATGCAACTTTGGGAATGCCATTTTTATCACCCACAATTCCCCGCGACAAAATATTAGCCTTGCTAAACGGATCGTAATTACTAATTGCAAACAAATCCTCTGCTGCACCCCAGCGAAAAATCGCTACTTGTTGATTTTGCACTAAAGCACAAACTCCCGTATTTGGGGTGATATCATCCAACTCACAAACATCAACCCATTGAGTCATTATCTGGTGCTTTTCTAATCCTTGAACCATCATTCCTTCCTAGTGATTATTTAGTGTTGTTTCACGCTAAGACTAAATCTTTCCATTGCGACTTTGCGACTTTGCGTGAGTCTTTTAAACTGAACTGTTGATAAGTGATTTCTCGTGTTCGTAAGCGGGTCGTAATTGCCCTCTTTCCTCGACTTTAATAATGTTAGGATCTGCCTCTTGAGAATTGATAAAATGCCGGAAGCGCTTCATTTTGTCGGGATTTTCAATAGTCGTCTTCCACTCGCATTGATAGGTATTGACAAGGTGCTGCATTTGCGCTTCTAAATCGTCACAAATGCCCAGAGAATCTGCAATAATCACCTGCTTGAGGTAATCTAATCCCCCTTCTAATTTATTAAACCAAGTAGCAGTGCGTTCCAATCTATCAGCAGTGCGGATATAGAACATCAAGAACCTATCGAGATATTTAATCAGGGTTTCTTTGTCGATATCCGCTGCTAGTAAAACTGCATGTTGTGGCTTCATTCCCCCATTACCACACACATACAAATTCCAGCCATTTTCTGTGGCAATTATCCCGAAATCTTTGCCTTGAGCTTCTGCACATTCGCGGCTACAACCAGAAACCGCTGATTTGAGCTTGTGCGGCGCACGCAAGCCCCGATAGCGCTTTTCTACCTCAATTGCCAAACTTGTAGAATCCTGCACGCCAAAGCGGCACCAAGTGCTACCAACGCAAGATTTAACAGTGCGTAGTGCCTTCCCGTAAGCGTGTCCAGATTCAAATCCGGCGTCGATTAATTTCTTCCAAATTAATGGTAATTGCTCTACCCGTGCCCCAAATAAATCAATCCGCTGTCCGCCTGTAATTTTGGTGTAAAGTCCAAATTCTTTCGCAACTTCCCCTATAGTAATTAATTGATCTGGGGTAATTTCTCCACCGGGAACTCTCGGCACTACTGAATAAGTTCCATCCCGTTGAATGTTTGCTAAGTAGTAATCATTAGTATCCTGCAAACCAACGTGGGGTTTTTCCAAAATATAATCATTCCAAGTAGTAGCTAGAATCGAAGCTACCGCCGGTTTGCAAATTTCACAACCATTACCTTTGCCATATACTGCTAGCAATTCGTCAAAGGTTTTAATTTGGTTCATTTGGACTAAATGATAGAGCTCTTGACGGGAAAAGGCAAAGTGTTCGCAGAGGTGATTTTTTACCTCAACTCCCGCTTTCTTGAGTTCATCCTTGAGCAAATCTGTTACCAAGGTAACGCAAGCACCGCAACCTGTACCGGCTTTAGTACACTTTTTGACGCTACTGACATCAGTTAATTTCTGTTCGCGAATAGCAGTACAAATCTCCCCTTTACTAACATTATTACAGGAGCAAATTTGGGCTGTATCCGGTAAATTTGTTACTCCCAAACCTAAAGGTTTACCTTCACGGGGTGGGATGAGCAAATCTTCTAGATTGGGTGGTAAGACAATCCCATTTTGGACAAATTGTAATAATGTCCCGTATGCAGAAGCATCCCCAACTAAAATACCCCCTAAAAGTCGGCTGGCATCTGCATTGACAACCAGCATTTTATAGATACCTTTAGCAGTATCTATGATGGCAAATTCTTTCACACCGGCATTTCTAGAAAAAGCATTGCCAAAGCTAGCAACATCCACGCCCAAAAGTTTGAGTTTGGTGGACATATCTGCACCTGTAAAGACGTTTTCTGTGTTGCCAGTCAGTACATCCGCTGCTACTCCTGCCATTTTGTAACCAGGAGCAACTAAGCCATAAATCCGATGTTGATACAGCGCACATTCACCAATGGCGTAGATATCTGGGTCAGATGTTTGGCAGTATTCATTAATAACAATACCCCCCCGCTCACCTATTGCCAAACCGCAGTTTCTAGCTAGTTCATCGCGAGGACGAATACCAGCCGAAAAGACAATCATATCTGTTTCTAATTCCGTACCATCAGCAAAGAGCATTTTGCTAACTTTGCCATCTTTGCTGACAATTTCTGTGGTGTTTTTACTAGTATGAACTCTAACGCCCAATTCTTCAATTTTTTGCTGGAGAATCAAACCACCTGGTTCATCAACCTGCATTGGCATCAACCGAGGAGCAAATTCCACCACATGGGTTTGTAAACCCATATTTTTCAGAGCATTGGCACATTCTAAACCCAACAAACCTCCGCCCACAACTACACCAACCCGGCAATTTTTAGCATATGCTGCCATTGCTTCTAGGTCGTCAATAGTGCGATACACAAAAGTGCCTTTGGTGTCTTTGCCTTTAATTGGTGGTACAAACGGATAAGAACCCGTTGCTAAGACAATTTTGTCGTAAGCAATGGAGACCCCATTGGCTGAAGTCACAGTCTTTTGTTGAGAATTGATGGCAACTGCTTTATCGCCGATGTGAATTTGAATACCGTTTTCTTGATATAGCCCCGGTTCAACTAAAGATAAATCTGCCGCTGTTTTACCAGAAAAATAGCTGCTGAGGTTAACGCGATCGTAAGCCACGCGAGGCTCTTCACAGAAGGTAACTATATTCCATGTATGATTGGCACCTTTGGCAATCATAAGTTCAAGAAACTTATGCCCCACCATGCCATTACCAATCACAATTAAATTTTTCTTGGCTCTCATCAGTTTTTACTAAGTCTACTTATGAGTCTTACTAATAAGAACCTTAAATAGTTTAGGTATTAATTTAGTATCTATTAGTACATTTTTTCCAATTACATGCGTTAATTGCGCTATAATTATTGAGTTTTTGCATAGAGCATTTATTATGAATACTTTACCCAGGGGCTAATGACTAATGTAAAGGTAGGATTCCACCACCAGATATTATCTGATTTGTAGGGGCGCGATTACCGCGCCCCTACGGGGTTGATATTGCACCCAAAAAGCGAATTAGTATAACAACAGGTTTAACCTGCACAAACACTTGGCTTTTGTGAGAGAGAATCTCTAGCAGCCAGTGCCCTCCCCTACATAACTAATTCTTATTAATCTTCTTTTTTGCCAAAAACCATTTGTAGAATCATCGGAATGCCACCGTCTTGATGATATCTATCCGCCCAAGCACGGATTACTTCATCCAATTCGTCAAAAGCCTGCTCGATACGCTCTGGAGGAACGTCTAGTTCTTCCAAGACTCGCATCACCTTGATACCGCGTTGTTCTAGCCAAATTTGTTCTGCCCAATCTTTCATCATGCGGAAATACCGGGCGGTATCTTCCACCATGACGTAGGTTCGCTCTTCGTCATCCACGGGGATGTACGAAGCACGGGTCAGAGCATATAAAGGCATTCCCCAAGGCGAATCAATGCGTGTCACAGTGCCAGAGTAGATCAGGCGCCGTTTGATGTGTTCCGCCAAGGCTTCGCTTAACTCTAGGCGTTGCTCTTCAGGCCATTCTTCCTGGGAACGCCGATGCAGAAACTCAATCAAGTCCAGAAACTGGAACGAGTTTATCAGCTGGGCATCGGGCAAAATCTCTGGCAGCTTTTGTAAAATATGTCTTTTTTGCTCTGCTGTGAGATTAGTACCAGGAATACGGGGGATTCCCGGTTGCCAAGGATACTTGTCAAGCCAAACATATGGGAATTGAATCAAGTAACGCGGTTCCTGAGAGCCTAGCATTTTCAGCAGTTTGCCCTGAGTCAGCGCTTGCTTGACTTCTTCGACAATGGTTTTGACTCGCTTTGGCTCCAGGTGGTGCAAATGACCTGTCATTCGCAGATTTTGATTCTGCTCCAGATAGGTCATGTAAATGGCACACTTCGCCGCTGTTGCCGCTGCATCCAAAAATGCCCCGTGCCGATGCCCACTCGTCCGCATGGCACTGAAAGCCAGATATAGCATGATCTGATCCATCGCACTCGGACTAAGGCGTTTGATCAGATCGGTGTCTTTACTCATACTACAGTACTACAGACAGTTGCTTAGCACGTTTACTCAAGTTAGTGCTGAGTTTTAAAGAACACTATAGCGTTCCTGATTCTCAAACTGCCCAGTCTAGAAATCAGGGAGGGAAAAACCAGTACAAACCTAGATTTATCTGCCCCAATACATATTCTGTGTCAAAGTTCAAGACTTTTCAGCACTTTTTATCTATTCTTCATCAAAAGAGAAAATTCGATTCCCCTCGTTGAAGACGATGATTTCACATCACAAAAATTATCTCTCAAGCGATAATTATTCTTCTTCTGGGGATTCACCGATTTCACTATTACCAGTACACAGCTTAATTTTAAGAAAATTAACTTCATGGATTATAGCTTTAGCTCTCGATTCAGGATGTAATTCATCGAGAGCTAGATGAACCAACACTTAACCACCCTGGGCGCTAACAAGAGCGCTGATGATAGCAAACTAACCGATATCCGGCAGTTCTTGGCGTCCGCTACCCCGATGGAAACTCAAACGTCGTGGTTCACCCCGACGGGTAGGTGGTTGGTCTCCTTGTGTTGGTTCAGTTTCTTTGCTTGCTAAGAGTTGATGTTCCGGAGCCGATATCAGTGTGGCAGTTGCATAATTTGCAACTGAAGTAGTATCAGCAGTTCCGTAAGCTAAAAGTACACTTGTCACGAATAACCAGGTCGCAGCACACATAGCAGATGTCCGTCTCAGAGTTTTCTACTTCCCCTTACGGAGCTTCTATTTGTGCATCCGGAAAAAACTAAGAAGCGATTTTTTTTACTCCTTTAGTTAGACTGCTGCTGCAATATCTAAACGCTCCACTAACAGCCAATTACCAGCTAGATTCAACCGTCCCCAAACCATCAACATCTGTCCAGTTCTACAAGCTTGCAATTGCTCTTCGATGGGCGATCGCAACGTCACCATCTGCCAAGTTTGCCCTTGCAATTGTTCTGGTTCTATGACGGTAAACTGATAATTTTGCTCCCCTAAGCGCTGGAAAATGCCACTAATGGGTAATTCTTCCCCTGCTTCCTTGTCCTCCTGGTCTCCCACCAAGGGACAATTTCCACTGGCTGGATAAGCTTCTGGGTTCTTGAGATAGTGGAGTTGCCAACTCTTCCAGTCAGGATGGTGGGGCGGTAAATTAAACAAGGGGATAACCGCTGCTGGGGCTTGAGGGTCTTGCAACAGAGCTTGTTGTAATATATCTACAGGTAGTTCGCGGGGCTGACAGCCTCTTTCCACGGACAAAGCCGCTGCCATCCCGGCTGCTTGACCGATACCCAAGACCACAGGTTGCAATCTTGTCGCTCCATTGGCAATGTGGGAGACAGAAATATTTTTTTCACAGACCAATAACCCATCGGTGGTGGCAGGAATCAGACAACGGTAGGGAATAGTAAAGGGTGTACCTGTCCACCGTCCTCCCCAACGGATAGATTTTGGCTGGAGGGAGAATTTCACACCCGGATAATGGTGGTCATTAGCGTAGTTACCCACCGCAATGGTATCAGGATGTAAAGCCGCCACCCTACCCTCTGCTATGGGTAAAATATCCTGTTCCCGCACGGTGGTTAATCCCACAAGCCGCCGACTCTCGCGGTAATAGGGATGGAGAGCAAAAGCAGTGTGGTAGGGGCAAGGCAATGTCTTGCCCCTACTGAGTGAAGGAAAGACACCTGTCGCTAAACCATAGCGGCGTCCCAAATGGGATTGAATATAATGGGCGAAATTTTGGCTGTGCCAGAGGGTTTCTTGGTGAAACTCTCGCCTTGCTGCTTCTGACGCAATTAAACGCCCAACCGCTTCACCATAATCATTACCACAGATAGGCCAGTTAATCATAAACAGCCCCCCTGGTAAGCGTCCGTAATTCATAAATTTCATAGCGCCATAGTTCTCCCACGCACCAGCAAATAGGGACGGGTCATAATTGGGGGCTGTGGGTATTTCTGGAGCGACTGTTTCACCAAAATCTTGCATGACCACTACCCATGTGGGTGCTTGTACAGGGTAGCGTTGCGTTAGTGAACTTGGAGCATCGGGAGCGCTCTTTTCACCCCATTCTGACTGAAACTCCCAACCCCAGTGATAGGGAACCTCTGCTAGAGCAAGTAAATCTCCCAGTTCTGTACCATCCAGGATAATCTTGGCGGTGACGCTGAAATCGGCAAAGCTTACCCCTGTAATACTATTCCCCTGACGGTACACTTCTAGAGGTACTTGTCCTGCTATCCACTGGAGATTGGGTAATTCTTTCACCCAGTCGGCAAATATCTCTGCACCAACGCGGGGGTCGTAACTAAAAAAACTGACCCAGCTATTATCCAAACCTCCCGGTTGTCGCTGGTGCAATTCTTGTAAATAGGCACCCCATAACCCTGTGTGAAAGGCGATTAATTCATTCCCATCCGGTGCAGATACCCCCGCACTGGTAAGCATTCCCCCCAACCAGGGAAATTCGCTCACTAGGATAGTTTTTGCCCCCCTACGGGCTGCTTGAATAGCCGCAGATGTTCCCCCGGTACCGCCACCTACAACTAGTACATCGGCGGTTAGTGTTTGATAAGTTGGATTCACCATGCCTTAAGTTCTCTTGATTGCGGAATAATTCTCGCTAAATGACGGCACATCAAGCAAATCCAGGGGATTTAGTTTTTGAGACAACTAAAGCTGCGTGTCACAACAAAAATGTAAATTGATGTTTGTATTAGGCACTTTAGTGGCTGTTTTTCAACAGTACGAACAAAATAAATGTCTCAGTTGCGTAAGTTCTGTTCATATTTTTCGCACCACAAATGGTACATCTAGAATCGTTGTAGCTTTTATAAAGTCAAGCAGCATGAAAGCACAGGTATTCCGAGGTGTCAATCAACTTTCCTACGAAGATATCCCCGTCCCCACACTCTTATCAGATGAAGTCTTGGTACAGGTGGGGGTAGTGGGGTTATGTCAATCGGATATCAAAAAGATTCGTTACCCGCTCTACGAACCACCGCGCATTTTTGGACATGAAACGGCAGGAACCATTGCAGCGGTAGGTGATGAAGTTCAAGGCTGGGAAGTTGGACAACGGGTAGCGGTGATGCATCACATCCCTTGTATGCGTTGTGCTTACTGCATGAATGAAAATTACTCAATGTGCGATACCTACAAAAATATCTCGACTACGGCGGGTTTTAACGCCAGTGGGGGTGGTTTTGCTGAGTATGTTAAGGTTCCTGGTCACATTGTCCGCAATGGGGGGTTAATTCCAATTCCAGATGATATCAGCTTTGAAGAAGCTAGTTTTGTGGAACCGACTAATTGCTGTTTAAAGGCGGTGAAAAAAGCCCAAATTAGTCCCGGTCAAACAGTGTTAATTACTGGTGCAGGACCGATTGGGTTAATGTTTATTATGTTGGTGAAGCATTTCGGCGCGTCGGCGATCGCTACTGATTTACTTCCTTCTAGAATTGAAAAAGCTTTGAGTGTTGGTGCCGAAGCAGCTTTTGATGCTCGCGATCCTAATTTACCAGCAAAGATTCATGCTATGACTGGTGGCTTGGGGGTAGATGTAACTTTACTGGCTGTACCCAGTGATAAAGCTTTTTTCCAAGCCCTTGACTGTACTCGTAAAGGGGGTAAAATTCTGTTTTTTGCGGAATTCCCCGATGAGTTGGAAATTCCCGTGAATCCCAATATCTTGTATCGCCGGGAAATTGATTTAATGGGTAGCTATAGCTCTTCTTATAAGCTCCAAAATCTTTCGGCGGATCTTGTGTTTAATCGGCGGATTGATGTCCAGGCTTTGATTAGCGATCGCTACCCCTTGAAGGATTTATCCCAAGCTGTAGAACAAGCAGTTACTCCCACTCCCCAAACCTACAAAATTTTAATTTATCCCTAACCTTTTGCTTGTCCTTGTGCCAGATTTCGATAAAAATATTAATGAGGATTAAATGTGATGTTAGGCTTGTTTCAACTCTCATTTATCCTCTCTTGTCAAATTATTGTGTTCAATTTTTTTTATCGAATATGGATGGAAATTTTCCGACACGAGGACAAGTTGAAAGAAATCTTTCCCAAAGGATACAGGCTTTATATCGCGCTCAATTGGAGCATCAACCTAGTAAAGTTGTTTGTCAAATATTTGATGACAAAATTGCCATTATTCTGGAAGATTCTATCACTCAACCAGAGAAACTTCTCGTCACTTCTGGTAACGAAGAATTGGCAGAAAATGTCCACTCAGAACTAGAAGAAACGCTACAGCCACAAATCAAAGCTCTGATTGAGGAAGTAATGGGAGTGTCTGTAGTTGATATGCTCAATGATTCTACCTTAGAAACTGGGCGTACCGCTACGATTGCAGTTTTGGCAAATAGACCCCAACTACGTAATTTGTAGTTGGGGTAAATCACAAATTGGTTTTTGATCTTAAAGCTTTGGGTTGAATAATATCCTAGGAAGTGTCACTTTAGTTATCATTTTAACTGCAGCGGACGCCTTGCTCAACTCTTCCACTCAACCTCTAACATCTAATACCAAAAATCTCCCATTAAGCCAATTAAACAGTATCGTTGTTCAACAGATAATGTTTAATTAACCCCTCTAACTCTTCCATGTCGTAAGGCTTTGTAATATATTCATTACAGCCTGCGTTAATTGCGCGCTCCCGGTCTTGCGCTCTTGCCATTGCGGTAACAGCAATAATTGGGATCGCCTTTGTTTGTTCGTTTTGCTTCAGCTGATGTGCAAGCTCTATACCTTCAATATCTGGTAGCATCATATCTAGTAAAATTAAATCTGGCTGGTATTGTTGTGCGATACTTAAACCAGTATTACCATCTCTAGCAGCAACGAATGAATAATCCATCAGCATCAAAACTGTTTGCAGCAAATCTAAATTGTCTTCATTGTCTTCCACAGCCAATATTAAAGGACGCTTAATATCTGCTTGTGAAGGTGGTTTCCACAAGTTTCCCGAATCCATCAGTTTTACCTAAATCATAGATGTCTGTGTTGTCCTCCACTAGAGAACAACACCAGGGTTTTATACACCTACGACGAGGCATTCCTGAAAGTGGCTATAGTCAGGCACTTTTCATAGATTGGCTCGTGGATATACCTGTAGGTTTTTGACTTTTTGTTAATAATTATTTTAACAAAAATCGGCTGTTTTTGATGAATTTAGCTAAAGATGTCAATTTTTTGCTAAATATGCTGCATAGATTAGGATGAGTAGCAGCACAACCAAATAGCAATATTTATACATCATACATAGAATTATGACAATTACATGTAATTAAATCCAATCGGCTGGTTTAGAAATAATCAGAAATAATGAAAAATAATGAAACTTAGTTAACTAACCACCTAAACTTAGTTATTTACAGCTTAATATCACTTAAGCCATAGAAGGAGTCAAGGGTATATAGCGGCGAATAATTGCTTCTAAATCCTCTAGAAGATATGGTTTGCAAATATAGTCATCACAACCTGCTAACAACAAGCGATCGCGGTCTTCTGCCCTTGCTAATGCCGTTACTGCTACAATTGGAATATTATTTGTTTCCTGATTTATTCTGAGGCGCTCCACAACTTCTACCCCATTACAATCAGGTAACATAATATCTAACAATATCAAATTCGGGATATATTTGGCTGCTAGTGCGATCGCATTCTCCCCTGTGGTTGCTGTCATGGTTTTGCAATCAAACGAGGTGAGAACCTCCCTCAGCAGTACCAAATTGTCTTCATGGTCATCAACTGCCAGAATTAATGGTGTAAACGCCTCTGCTGACTGAATGCTTTTAAGTATAAGTGTCAATTTTTTACTCCAATTTTGGTTTAGTTTGGATTAATAAAGGTATTCGCCCCATAGTTTCTCACTTTCCCTGCCTCAAGCTGCTTTTAGCGATGCTTTTTTAAACTAGCGTGTTACTAACAGTTTTATTGATGCTTGATGCCCAGATTTATTTACAGGGCAATAATCAAATAGTTATGAACTTGTTAACATAGCATCTTTAATCCTGCATCTGTCATTTTATCTAACATCTATCAATAAGTTACATTTTTTGGCAAGTTAATAAGCATTTTTACCCTATATTTAATGATTTCTTAACATGCACAAATTGCTTTGACTAGCTGTAATATTTGTTACGACTTATTGTGATATATTAAAATACTGTTAATTTTTTTATCATACATCAATTACTGACAATAGTTTCTATCTGTAAAATTAGCCGTAAAAATACTAGCAATATTGTGGATTGATAAATAACAATTAGTGGCTTGATGAAAGTTCTCTAAATGTAGACGGCAGTTTCTGCCAAAATGGCAACACACCGATTTTCGCTTGATGTATCCTGTGCAAATAACCATATACCAGGCTGATCCAAGGTTGTAGAGGCGGGTATAGGTCTTAATCCAAAGCCGAATCATTCATGCTGACTTGGCAGGACACAAGAGCCTACATTCCCCTTTAACAACAAATTTTTTGGCGATATAACTGAAGATTCTACCTTTGCTCTTGTGCCTTGCAATGGCTATCTCCTAACTTTCAGATAGGGGTCTATACCTAGACAATCTGGTGAGTAGGGGTTTGCTGAAGGTGCGGTATCAGACAAATAGATTTTTATTAGAGCAAAAAATCATTTCAAAATCAAGGTATAAATAGTGAAAAAATAAAATTAACAAATACCATAAAATTACATATTTTTATCTCAGAGTGTGGCAGTTTTTTAAGTTAATCAAATAAACCTTTAATGAAAGATTAAAATTTTAGATATAGTGCAGTTATCGCAGTCAGGTTATATCAACACATTGCTGAAAAATTTTTACCGGGAGGTTAGAAATGGCTATAGCCACGATTAATCCCGCCACTGGCGAGACGCTGAAAACTTTTGAGCCACTGAAGGATACAGAAATTACCACTAAGATAGATGTTGCCCAAAAAACCTTTGAGGAGTACCGTGTTACCTCTTTGTCGCAGCGATCCCAGTGGATGGAGCAAGCAGCAAAAATACTAGAGACAAATAAACAGGAATATGCCAAGCTAATGACCCTAGAAATGGGTAAACCATTGAAAGCGGCAATTGCAGAGGTAGAAAAATGTGCCCTAGTCTGTCGTTATTATGCAGAAAATGCTGCTAAATTCCTGGCAGATGTCCCCACACAAACCGATGCTAGCTCTAGCTTTGTTCGGTATCAGCCTTTGGGGATAATTTTAGCAGTAATGCCCTGGAATTTCCCATTTTGGCAAGTATTTCGGTTTGCTGCACCCGCACTGATGGCGGGAAATGTCGGCTTGTTAAAACATGCTTCTAATGTACCGCAGTGTGCTTTAGCCATTGCAGAGATTTTCCAAAAAGCAGGTTTTCCGGAAGGTGCATTTCAAACTTTATTAGTGGGTGCGGATAAAGTAGCCACTTTAATTGCTGATGAGCGTGTAAAAGCAGCCACTCTGACCGGAAGCGAACCAGCAGGTGCATCTCTAGCGGCTGCTGCTGGGAAACATATCAAAAAAACAGTATTGGAATTAGGAGGTAGTGACCCATTTGTTATTTTAGAAACTGCTGATGTAGATGCAGCTGTGTCCGTGGGGACAACAGCACGGATGCTAAATAATGGACAATCTTGTATTGCGGCCAAGCGATTTATCGTAGCCGAAGCGATCGCTGACAAATTCACCAAGCAACTGGTAGAGAAATTTGCATCGTTAAAAGTCGGCGACCCGATGCTACCAGACACAGATATCGGTCCATTAGCAACCGCAAGTATTCTCCAAGAAATCGACCAGCAGGTGGAAGGTGCTATCAAAGCCGGAGCAACAGTTCTCACCGGGGGTAAACCCTTGTTTGATAGACCTGGAAATTTCTATCCACCGACAATTCTCAGTGATATTCCCGTCGATAGTCCAGTGGCACAGGAAGAATTCTTCGGTCCAGTAGCGATGGTCTTCCGAGTACCAGACATTGATGCAGCGATTAAACTTGCTAATGCTACACCCTTTGGTTTAGGTGCTAGTGCTTGGACAAATAACGACCAAGAAAAAGAACGGTTAGTGAATGAAATTGAAGCCGGTGCAGTTTTCATCAATGGGATGGTGAAATCAGACCCAAGGCTACCTTTTGGTGGAATTAAACGTTCTGGATATGGCAGAGAATTAAGTATTCAAGGCATTCACGAGTTTGTGAATGTGAAAACAGTCTGGATTAAGTAGGGAATACTAGCAGGTGCATAGAGCATCAGAGGCAATATGAACACAGCAGAACTATTGGTAAAGTGTCTGGAAAATGAAGGCGTAGAATACATTTTCGGACTTCCAGGGGAAGAAAATCTTCACGTTTTGGAAGCATTGAGACATTCTAAAATTAAGTTTATCACCACCCGTCACGAACAAGGCGCAGCCTTCATGGCGGATGTGTATGGTAGGTTAACAGGAAAAGCGGGAGTTTGTCTTTCCACCTTGGGACCGGGAGCCACCAATTTAATGACTGGGGTAGCAGATGCTAACCTGGATGGGGCGCCTTTAGTAGCAATTACCGGACAAGTGGGAACTGATAGAATGCATATTGAATCCCACCAATATTTGGATTTGGTGGCGATGTTTGCTCCGGTAACTAAGTGGAATACCCAAATTGTGAGACCGAGTATTACACCGGAAGTGGTGCGAAAGGCATTTAAGCGATCGCAAAGTGAAAAACCCGGTGCGGTACATATTGATTTACCAGAAAATATCGCCGCTATGCCAGTAGATGGTATCGCACTCCAAAAAGACAAGGTAGAAAGAACCTATGCTTCCTTCCACAGTCTGAATGAGGCGGCAATGACCATTTCTAAAGCAGTTAATCCCTTGATTCTAGTCGGAAATGGTGCCATCCGTTCCCATGCCAGTGATGCTTTAACTGAATTTGCTACCAGGTTAAATATCCCAGTAGTGAATACCTTCATGGGTAAAGGTGTGATTCCCTATACTCATCCCCTAGCTTTATGGAGTGTGGGATTGCAACAACGGGATTACATTAGTTGTGGTTTTGATAACACCGATTTGGTAATTGCTATCGGCTATGACTTGATTGAGTATTCCCCGAAAAAATGGAATCCTGAAGGTAAGATTCCGATTATTCATATCGGGATGCAAGCAGCGGAAATTGACAGCAGCTATATTCCAGCGGTGGAAGTGGTAGGGGATATTTCTGACTCGCTGATTGAAATTTTACGCCGCGCCGATAGAAATAGTAAACCTGACCCCTATGCCATCAGCCTGCGGGCAGATATTCAAGCAGATTACAACCAGTATTGTAAAGATGATTCCTTCCCCATTAAACCCCAGAAGTTAATTTATGACTTGCGTCAGGTAATGGGACCAGAAGATATCGTTATCTCCGATGTCGGCGCCCATAAAATGTGGATTGCGCGTCACTATCACTGCGATCGCCCCAATACCTGCATTATCTCCAATGGTTTCGCTGCTATGGGTATCGCCATTCCAGGTGCAATGGCTGCTAAACTAGTCAATCCGGAGCGTAAAGTTGTTGCTGCAACTGGCGACGGTGGGTTTATGATGAACTGCCAAGAACTAGAAACAGCTTTGCGTACAGGGACACCCTTCGTCACCCTGATTTTCAACGATGGTGGCTACGGCTTAATTGAGTGGAAGCAAGAAAACCACTTCGGTATTGGGGAATCAGCCTTTGTTCATTTCAACAATCCTGATTTTGTCAAATTAGCCGAAAGCATGGGATTAAAAGGCTACCGCGTCACCTCGGCTGCAGATTTGATTCCCATCCTCAAAGAAGCACTCATGCAAGACGTACCAGCGGTGATTGATTGTCCAGTAGATTACACTGAAAATCGCGCCTTTTCTCAAAAATCGGGTGATTTAAGTTGTAACATTTAACAGTTGCGTGCTGCTGTCGCAAAGAACACAAAGAAATTTTGGCGTACTTGGCACCTTGGCGGTTCATTTTTTCTCAGTTAACTTCTAAGGACTTCAACGCCAAAAAACACGCCCCAATAGCTGGTTCATGGCGGGGTAAAATCACTTTAGCCCCAGGAAACTCTGCTGCTATAGATTCGCTAAATTTCTCGCGAATTTGAGATTTACCCTGCCATACACTTCCTGTAGTGACAATTTCTACACCATCTTCTGGTGAAAACAGAGCATTAATTACTGTTGATGTAGCTATTACTAATTCTTGTACAGCCTCATGAATAATTTTATTAGCAACTAGGTCTCCTGTAGCGGCCACACTATCAACAATTGGTGCTAAAGCAGCTATTTCTTTCACACCCCATCCTTGACGATAGATAACTTCAATTAAGTCCTCTATATTTGGAATGCCAAGATATTCTTGTAGGTGTTCACCCAAACAAGTTGACATTCCTCGTCCATCATAAGCTTTAAGTGCTGCCTGCATACCAGCCACAGCAATTTTATAAGCGCTCCCTTCATCACCTAAAATATATCCCCAACCACCAACCCGCTTGGTTTTCCCCAAAGAATTTTGTCCAAATACAATCGACCCAGTACCTGCTATCGTTACCACTCCTATACTATCACCCACTCCCCCTACTAAAGCTGTTAAAGCATCGTGACAAATAACAATATTAGATGGTGGCAAATCCCAGGTAATACCTAGGAGCTTGCTATTTTTTAATTCTGACACCAAACTTTGTATAACTTCAATATCTTTAGCGCGTCCTACACCTGCTAAACCTAAACATATAGCGACAATATTCAATTTATTTTTAACATTAAACGCATCAATTATCGCTGCTAAAATTGCAGATTCTAATGAAATAAGTGTGGCTTTAATTCCTATAACCTGATAATTAGATGACCCTGCTTTACCACGTCCTATGACTTTACCAGCTTCATCCATAAGGACGCAAATTGTCTTACTTCCGCCGCCATCTATTCCCAAAACACAGTTCATAGAAATTTTGGTTTTTTGAGGTGGGATTACGCTTATCCTAGCACAACCAAACCAAGTTTATCTGTGTTCCGAAGTGTTCATCTGTGGTTCCTCATTCAAAGGTATAAAAAATAAGGCAATCATTCCAGGAATAGTTAATAAACAAACTAAAATAAAAAATAAGGGATAGCCTAACACCTTTTGCAAATACCCACTAACTAATCCTGGTAGCATCATTCCTAAAGCCATAAATCCCGTAGAGATGGCAAAATGAGAAGTTTTGTATTCTCCTTGGCAGATATACATTAAATAAATACTAAAGGCTGTAAACCCAAAACCATAGCCGAATTGCTCCAGAGAAACTAGAGGATAAACTAATGCTATTGATGACTGAGTATAAGCCATGTAAACATAAAATATATTCGGTAAATTCATCGCTAACGCCATAGGAAACAGCCATTTCTTTAACCCATGCTTAGCAATCACTAAACCACCTAAAATACCTCCAAAAATTAGAGAAATTACTCCAAAAGTGCCATATACTAAACCGACATCAGATGTTGTTAATCCTAAACCACCTACTTCCCGCTTATCTAATAAGAATAAACTTGCCATCTTCACCAGCATCGATTCACCCAAGCGATAAAGCAAGATAAAAGCTAAGATATTCAGGATTTTTTCTTGCTCAAAATAGGAAGTAATAATTGCAAAAAAAGGTAAGCTTTCTCTTTCTGCTTGGCGGTAGTATTGATTATCTAACTCTGGCTTGGGTAAAATTAAGCGATGATAAACAAAAAGTATCCCCAACACTAAAGCCGCAAACCCAATACTTAGCGTCCAACTTAAAGGAACATTTTTTAGATATTCTTCTAATTTACCGGCAAAAAATACTAAAAAACCAGAACCAAAGATAACTGCAAATCGATAAAAAAGCGAGCGAATCCCAGTAAAAAAAGCTTGCTGACCTGGATTTAAAGCTAATAAATAAAACCCATCATTGGCAATATCATAAGTTGCCGAAATAAACGCCCCTATCGTCAATGCAACTAGGGAAATCAAAAAGAAATTTGCTAATTGTAAACAAACCGCTATTCCAGCTAAGCAAAGAAACATAACTAAGCTGGTGCTAAGTATCCATGTTCTTTTATTAGAGTACAAATCTACAATCGGTCCCCACAACATTTTAATCACCCAAGGTAGGTAAAGAAAACTAGTCCATAGGGCAATTTGCACATTATCTACACCGAGCTTTTTGTATAAAATTACAGAGACAGTATTGATGATGACAAAGGGAACACCAGAAGCAAAATATAAGCTGGGGATGTATGACCAAGGTGAGGGACTATTGGTTTGATTTTGCATAGCGCCTTTGCGTCTTTGCGCGAAAGAAAAATATCTGATAAAGTAACGGATGTAACGGATAAATTATCTATACTATCCCCTACATCCGTTACAACGTAGGTTATCCGTTGCCACTATTAACCAACTTCTGAATTCTACCCTCGGAAGGGGCTGGTTTTGGTGGTTGGGGAGGACGACCTTTACCAGTGATGAGAGTGTATTTAATCGTTAACAACCACAACCAAAAACCAGGATAGCGCGGTTCTAACCACGGCTGAATTTGAGATAAGAAACTGGGGAACCATCCACCCAGGAAAGTACTGACAATAGCGTAACGGGTAAAGTTAATAAAATTACCCATCCACCGGACTAAATCTCTCGAACCTGCTAGTTCCCAAATCCACAGTAGCAATGCGGGGTTTTTTTGTGCAGCTTTCAAGGCTAAACTGTTAAAGGTTAACCAGGTGAATCTATCCTTGATAAAATCTTCCGCAACTTCTGGGGATGCGTCTGCTAATAACCCAAAGAAGTTATTTAACATGGTGTTAATCCGCTGGGGTGGTAACCATTTACCCGTGGGAACCATCATCCCCTTGGAAAACATCCAGGTGACAGAAATATTGCTTTGGTAAGCGCGAATTTGATTTAAATGCTGAAACGTCAGCAAATTATGTTTGAGAGCAGTATCTAACAGCTTGGTTAACCGTTCTAGGTTGCGAACTAGGGAACCAAAGCCAGTAAATACCAGGGGAGATTGCAGAGAAGCCGCATCACCCATCGCAACTAGTCTATCAAAAGCAACGGTGCGATCGCGACTGTTGACACTAAAATATCCTGGAATATACCCAAAGGTAGGTTTTTTCCACACCAGTTTATCCATGTCGCAGCGGCGATACTCTGGTAAAATTGTGAAAAAGTCCTCGTACATCTCCAACAAAGAACCAGGATTTTTGGCGTTGACCTCGTGGTAGTGGAATAAATAAAACGTCAGTTCCTCGTCAGCACCAGGGAAAAGTTCCCAAATTAACTGGCGTCCCCGCGAGATATCACCGTGACTATTGAGAACATCACCATACTGAGAATCCCAAACTCCCGGCTCGAAACCACCTGAAATTACTGCCCCTACCGTCGGACATACACTGTCAAAAGCGCGACCACCGTTGATTTGCCAAGCAATCGGGGAGGCGGTGCCCATTGCATCTACTAGTAGTCGCCCGCTTACTTGCTTGTCGGTTTGACTGGGCAAATGCTTGACAGATACGACAACTTGTGTGTTGTCAATATCTCCCCGAATAAACTCGGTTTCATCCCAAATTTCACCACCAGCAGATGTTAATTTTTCGCCGCATAGCTTCAGCAGTTTTTCGGATTCCAAAGCCACATTTAAGACTGTGGGTGTATGCAAGATGGGCGATCGCAGTTTGGGGGGATTATTAGCATCAAAGAATTTATTAAACCCGTCTTTGTACTCCCGTGCAATCAAGCTTTCCACCTCGGCGGGAGTTAGTAAACCAATATTGATTAAGCTTTGGATTTCATCGCGGGAAATATTCCATTCCCGGTTCATCCGCCCAAAGGGCAACCGCTCCACAAGTAAGACTTTATACCCCATCTGTGCCATTACCGCCGCGTGGATAATCCCCAAAGCACCACCAATGTATATCAGGTCATAGCTAACAGAGGGGTTATCCCCTTGCTCCTGGTTTTCCCTTGTTCCTGTAGACTGGGAAAACAGAACCTGACGCGGTGCTTGGGGATAACGCACGCCTTCCCGCCAGCGTTGTTCCCACCAGTAAACCCGCTTCAGGTCGTATTCCCCATTGGGCATTTTCTGGAAATATTTGACAGTTAGGGGGTAATAGGGTGCTAAAGCTGCAAAAATTGACTGTTGGGATAAATCAATGGCTGGCGGTTCGGGGTAGTGATGGGGAAAGCGGTTTCTGATTTCTTGAGTTAGGCGTTTTAAGATTTGTTTCTCTTCTGGGAAAGGTGCATCTGCCCAGCGAAAGACTTTTAGATAGGTGGTTCGCTGCACTGACCAGACAAATACACAAAGTTGCGCTTTTAAGGTGTGAGGCTTTTCAGGAATTTTTGTCACCGAGTTTGTAGTCTCAGAAATCTCTAGGCGAAATCCGTCTGGGGTAATCACCTTAGATGATTTTCCCGGCTGAAACTCGGTTTGTAACCAACTACGTACAGCCGCTGTATCGGAGGTAGGAACCTCTATGTAAAGAATTTCTTTCATTGTGGTGTTGATTCTCTTTGACTTAATTACTAACGCAGATAGAGTTGACAACGGCTCAAAGTAGGCTAGACTGCCGTAAGTTTAGTAACTGAGAAAAACTTTAAAAAAGTTTACAATTACATTGGTTTTATTAAGGCATCTTGGATTTTGTATAAACTCACGCCATGCATTATCCCATTCCAACCAGTCATCAAGAAATTGTTGCCCTGCAACAAAAACCAGTAACTGAAGAACTAGTTGCAGCAGCGATCGCGGGTGTTGTGAAAGTGGTGCGCTCTCAAGGACAATCTTTAGACCACCTAACCGCTGAAGTCCTAGCCGATGACAGCCTGTTAGACTTGGAACAACGGCGCTGGCTGTGCAAAATTGTGACTGAAGTGTGGCAACATCTTCCTTAGTTCGGGAATAGGTTTGGAGGAATCGGTAGACCAGGAACAAATCAATTACCCATTACCCTAACCCTATTCGGTATAAACTACATATCAGCCCATTGAAGCAAGGTAGATAGGAGGGCTGACGTGGAAGTTAAAGCAGCGGTAGCTTATGCCCCTGGTAAGCCATTGACGATTGAAACCGTGCAATTGGAGGGACCCAAAGCTGGGGAAGTATTGGTAGAGATTAAGGCTAGCGGAGTCTGTCATACGGACGCTTATACCCTGTCGGGGAAAGACCCAGAGGGATTATTCCCGGCTATATTGGGACACGAGGGTGCCGGTGTGGTCGTCGAGGTGGGAGAGGGGGTCAAGAGTTTGCAACCGGGAGACCATGTGATTCCCCTCTACATTCCCGAATGTCGTCAGTGTGAATATTGTCTCAGCTTTAAAACAAACCTCTGTCAGGCGATACGTCTTACCCAAGGACGGGGTTTAATGCCTGATGGCACCAGTCGATTCAAAATTGGTGGCGAAATGATTCACCACTACATGGGGACTTCCACCTTTGCTAACTATACCGTACTACCAGAAATTGCCTTAGCAAAAATTCGCTCTGACGCGCCATTTGATAAGGTTTGTTACATTGGCTGCGGTGTGACGACGGGTATCGGTGCAGTTATCAATACCGCTAAGGTAGAAGCGGGGGCGAATGTGGTAGTCTTCGGCTTGGGTGGTATTGGTTTGAATGTCATCCAAGGAGCGCGGATGGTAGGGGCTAATATGATTATCGGTGTCGATATTAATCCCAGTAAACGCCCCTTGGCGGAAAAATTTGGCATGACCCACTTTGTTAACCCCAAGGAAGTTGAGGGAGATTTGGTTCCCTATCTGGTGGATTTAACAAAGGGTGGTGCAGATTATAGTTTTGAATGCATCGGTAGTGTGAAGGTGATGCGACAAGCATTAGAATGCTGTCATAAAGGTTGGGGTGTGAGTGTAATTATCGGTGTGGCTGGTGCAGGGGAGGAAATTAGCACTCGTCCGTTTCAATTAGTCACTGGTAGAGTTTGGAAAGGGACAGCGTTTGGTGGTGCGAAAGGACGCACAGATGTACCAAAAATTGTTGATTGGTACATGGATGGGAAGTTAAATATTGATGATTTAATTACCCATGTGATGCCGATTGAACAGATTAATGAAGCGTTTGATTTGATGCACAAGGGTGAGTCAATTCGCAGTGTGGTGATGTTTTAGTTTGGAACCACTTCGGAACACAGATAAACACAGATAAAACCATCTGTGTGCATCTGTGTTTATCTGGAGTTCAAAATATTTAAGAAAATGGGAGGTTTATGTGGTTTCCCTTAGTGAAGTAACAAACAACATTCCACCAGAGGTATTATTTCGCGATCGCGCTTTTCGTACTTGGTTGCGCGAACAGGTCTAATCTTCTCCACGCAATAACCACACACCGCTATAAGTCATCCCGGAATCATCCGGTTGCACCAGTAAAAAGTGCAAACCCCGACTTTGTTGTTTCCGCTGTTCGTACAACTGGGCAGAGGGGACTACATCTTTATCTTCAAACGTAGCCAAAATCCACCTATCGACTAACCCAGCTTCTAACACCAAACCATCCGGTGTCCCAGCAACATAACTTAACGATACGGGAGAAACTTCCTGTAACCACCGCGCCAAACGCATTGACTGCCGTCCCCCATAGATTACCACACCAGGAACGGGTATTGTGGACGCCAAACCCAAATTTATCGGGAACAGAAAATCTGGCATTTGTATAATGGGAATGGGGCGATCGCAAAATGCCTCGACTATATCCCCTGCTGTCAAAGTTGCAAACCGCCATTGTTCTCCCAACAAATTCTCCGGTAAAGGTAGTGGTGGAGGCTTATCCAATACTAGCGGCGAATTTCGCTCCTGCAACCATTGCTTCAAAGCCGCAGTGCGTCGCGTTGCTTCCACCCTCACCCCTAAACCTTTACCCGCCGTCTCAATTAAACTCAAAGACTGAGGACGGAATACATAAATCACATCCGGTAACATTCCCCCAGCAGCTTGCTGTAACTGCTCAGCCAGCCAAGTAGAATTAGCCTCCGACTGCAAACAACTAGCCACATACTCAAAACCACGACTAGCATTACAAATCAACAAATCCCAGAAAACCTGTCCCGAATCATCCAAAGACGGACGACGATAAAAATCAGCTTGCCAAATACGCATATATTTAGCTTAAGGCTTTGTCTCGCGCCAAGACACAAAGAATCTTAGCGTCTTTGCGTCTTGGCGCGAAACCTCTTAAACCAGAACTTTCGCCAAAATCGCTTCTACACGGCTAGAAATTTCCGGTACATAGACCTGGGACACATAGTCCGCAACCATCCTATCCGTATTAAACAGCGGTGCATTAGTCTTAATCGACCCCTTCATCATCTCTACCCAGCGCTGAGGAATGCCATTTTCATCCTGGTCATAATACAAAGGCACAATTTCCTCTTCCAGCAGTTGATACAGTGACTCAGAATCAATCCTATCTTGGACATCCTGGTCACTGGTATGGGCATCTTCACCAATAGCCCAACCATTCACCCCTGGTTTGTAACCCTCGCACCACCAACCATCTAAGACGCTGCAATTAATACCGCCATTGAAGCAGACTTTTTGTCCGCTGGTACCGGAAGCTTCTAGGGGACGACGGGGGTTGTTCAGCCAGACATCGACACCTTGCACTAGTTTTTGACCAACGTAGATGTCATAATCCTCAATGAACGCCACACGGTTAACAATGGCTGCGTCTTTGCACCACTCCATCAGGCGTTGAATAATCCGCTTACCTTCCTCATCCGCCGGGTGTGCTTTACCAGCGAAGACAATTTGTACTGGACGTTGAGTATTGCCAAAAATCCGCAAAGCACGTTCGACATCGCGCAGGATGAGATGTCCCCGCTTGTAGGGGCTGAAGCGTCTGGCAAAGCCAATAGTTAGCACGTTCGGGTCGAGGAGGGTGTCCGCCGCTTCGATGTGCTGGATAGTTTCTCCCCGATTTTGGCGGGCTTTTTTAACTTTATAGCGAGTGAAGGCAATCAGTCGTTCCTTGAGTATCTGGTGACGCCACCACAGTTCCTGATTGGGAATATCGTCTACTTTTGCCCACATTTGCGGGTCAATCACCCGATTTCGCCAATCTGCACCCAAATACTGGTCGTACAACTCAGCCAGTAGCGGTGCTGTCCAGGTAGGTGCATGAACGCCATTAGTAATATAACCAATGGGTACTTGGTCTTCGCTACAGCGGGGATAAAGCACTGTCCACATCTTCCGGGAAACCTGACCGTGCAGTTCGCTGACACCGTTGGAAGTCCGACACATCCGCAGTGCTAAAACCGTCATTCCAAAGGGTTCCCAAGGGTCTCCCAAACGTCGTGCCCCTAATGCCAAAAATTGCTCGCGGGAAAGGCGTAACTGCTTCCAATAATGGGCAAAGTACGAGTCCATCAAATCGGGGGAAAAGACATCGTGACCTGCGGGAACGGGGGTGTGGGTGGTGAATACGCATTTGTTTCGCACTACTGCTTCAACGTCGTAGAAGGATGTCCCAGTGCGTTCCATTTCTAACCTGGCAATTTCCAGGGTACAGAATGCTGCGTGACCTTCGTTGAGGTGGTACACCGCAGGCTTGATACCCACAGTTTCCAAAGCACGCACCCCACCAATCCCTAGCACTACTTCTTGAGCAATGCGGGTTTCGATGTTACCACCGTACAGGTGTCCCGTCAGCCAGCGGTCGATGGGGTCGTTGTCATCGCGGTTGGTGTCTAGTAGGTAAAGGCTCACCCTTCCCACCTGTACCCGCCAAATTTGCACGTTTACAGGGCGATGGCGAATTTGAATTTGAAACGTCAGCGGTTGACCGTTATCGGTTGTCAGCAACTCCAAAGGCATGTGTCCAAAGGGGTTGTCAACATAATAATCTTCCTGCCAGCCGTTGCGGCTGAGGCGTTGGCGGAAGTAACCTTGACGGTATAGTAACCCTACACCTACCATTGGTACACCCAAATCCGATGCCGATTTCAGGTGGTCTCCCGCCAAAATTCCCAAGCCACCAGAATAAACTGGTAGGGATTCATGGATGCCAAATTCCGCGCAGAAATAGGCGATGGGATGTTCCTGGGAAAATTGCGGCGCTACCCGACTCACCCATGTATCCTTCTGGGTCATGTACTGGTCAAATTGCTTTGTCAGCGCAGTCACCAGCTTCAGATAAACCGGGTCTTCCGCTAATTGGCTCAGGCGTTCGTAGGATGCAGATTCCAGCATTGCTACTGGGTTATGACCGCACAGTTCCCATTGTTGGGGGTCAATGGTTTGAAACAGGGAAATTCGCTCTGTTGACCAACTCCACCAGTAGTTGTAAGCCAAGTCTGCTAAGCGCTTCAGCGACAATGGTAACTTCTTACTGAGCTTGGTTGCTGGCTTATTTACACCACTATCAATCATAAAAATCTATACTCTCTCGCTAGTTTCTTCCTCTTTAGCAAAACTACTCCAATTTTCTTTATTTCCTCATTTCCTCGCTTAACGGAGTAGTTGATTTCTCAGAAATAATTATCTGTCCAATCTATGTTTTATACACCACGTAAAATATATTCGCTGTTTTTTTTAGATTTTTTACAGATTTTTTTATCAATTTATTTCGCGGTTATTTACAATAAGTTAAGTATTTGTTAAGTTTAAATAAACCAGGTCAGCAAACCAGGATAATTTCGGATTTTTATGACATTTCCACCAAAAAAATCTCTGAGACTCTCTTAATAAATGAAATGAACCGCAGCCTATACCAGATAAACGCCGATGGTGAAGAAAATTAATGGTGTTATAGCCGCTGGACATCCAAAAACTGCTGAAGCTGGTAAAGAAATGTTGGCATTAGGTGGTAATGCTTTTGATGCGGCTGTGGCAGCTATTTTAGCTTCTTTTATTACTGAGCCAATGTTGACATCGCCAGGGGGTGGGGGTTTTTTATTGGCGCATACCCAAGATAATCAAGATATTTTATTTGATTTTTTTACCCAAACGCCTCGTCAGAAAAGATTATTATCAGAAATTGATTTTTACCCGGTGAATGTAGATTTTGGTGGTGCGGTGCAAAGTTTTCATATTGGGTTAGGTTCAATGGCGGTTCCGGGGAATATCCGGGGGATTTTTGCGGTTCACCAAAAACTTGGTAGATTACCTTTTGAGGTAGTAGTATCACCGGCGATTGATTATGCTGAAAATGGTGTGGTAATTAATGAATTTCAGGCTTATTGTTTAGGAATTCTCAGACCAATTATTTTTGCAACTGATGCAGCGAGGGAAATATATGCTCCCAATGGCAGTTTGATGCAACAGGGAGATATTTTAATTATGAAAGATTTGGCGGCAAGTTTAAAAGATTTATCAGCTAAGGGAGCCGAATATTTTTACTCAGGAGAAATCGCTCAACAATTAATTAAGGATTGTCAGGAGAAAGGCGGATATTTAACAATTGAAGATTTGCAGAATTACCAAGTTATTGAAAGAGAACCACTAAGAATTAATTATCGTGGTTATACTTTATTGACAAATCCCCCGCCTAATTCTGGTGGTTGTTTGATTGCTTTTTCTTTAGCGTTGTTAAATACCGTTGATTTAACTACAATGCAGTTTGGCTCCCGTGAGCATTTACAACTGCTAGCGGAGATAATGCGTTTAACTAACCAAGCTAGAAAAAGTGGCTATGATGCTCAGATTTATCAGTCAGATATTGCGGCAAAGTTTTTAGGTAATGCAAATTTTATTCCCTATGCTCAAGAGTTAAATAATATCGTTAATAAATGGGGAAGTACTACCCATATTAGTGTCATGGATAGTGAAGGGAATGCGGCTACTGTGACTACATCCAATGGGGAAGGTTCTTCTTACATAATTCCGGGTACGGGAATTATGGTTAATAATATGCTGGGGGAAGATGATTTAAATCCCTACGGGTTTCATAATTGGCAAGAAAATCAGCGGATTTCTTCGATGATGTCACCGACGATAGTATTAAAAAATGGCAACCCTGAAATTGTCTTAGGTTCGGGTGGTTCCAAGCGGATTCGCACTGCTATTTTTCAAGTTATTTCTAATTTAATTGACTGGCAAATGTCTGTGGGGGAAGCAGTAGAAAGTCCCCGCTGTCACTGGGAGGATAATATTTTTAATATCGAACCTGGGTTAACGGGAGAAAGTCTGGAAAGTCTGATGCTTCCTGATGGTACTGACGTGGTGTTATGGGATTACAAAAATATGTTTTTTGGTGGGGTGAATACGGTGATTAGAAATGCTCGTGGAGAGTTGGAGGGTGTGGGAGATTCTCGACGCGGTGGCAGCGGATAGCATAAATGCAAGAGCGGATGTAACGGATAGGTTACTCAGTCAGTACAGATAACTTATCCGTTTCATCCGCTACAAAATCCGTTGCCTGACATCTTGCACCACGGGAGCTAGAACAAAAGCGGATCTTGTTCCCAGTTGAACATATATGCGATCGCTTGCCTTGATATAATCCAAATCTATCATTAACACCTCTTTTGATTTAAAAAACTAAAACCTAACCTCTTAATTTTGTCACGGAATCATGACATATATTTTTTCGCTTTACGAATTGACAATACTTTCAGGCTACGGTAAATTAATGCTTGGGTAGCTATGTTTATTAAAAAAAACTGGCTGGAAACCCTTGTATTTACGTTCTCATTTCGTCTCGAATTCCAGCAAAAATTACAAACTTAAGATAAACATCAAAGCAAGATTTTTGTACGGTTGACAGGTAGATAATAAAAATTGATTGAGATTGAGATTGAGAACCCCGACCTCTTTAAGTACAGTAGGGTCGGCAAAAATTTGCCCACCCTACGATTTGGGCTAGTAGTAAGTGTTTTAAGGCTTATAAGACTTACGCACAAATCACGAAAAAATGAACCACACAGAAGACAGAAAGCGCTGAAGCGCAACTACGAACTGCCACCCCTTAATGTAGGTAAGCCATAATACATTCAAACGATGTCACAACGGAACTTATGGAACCACTGATGGGAGCAATTGGTGCTTGGTTGGGGGAATGGGTAACGGTTAAGCTAGCGCAAGGGTTGCTGGATGGTGTGAATGGGAAGTTTAACCGTAATGATTTGCAGAAAGCCTTGAAGGCTGGGGTGAAAGCGGCTGATGACCTGGATAAATCTCAGCCTTTTGACAAACAAATCTTCTATTATTGCTATCCAAAACATGCGAAGGAGCTTTTGGAGCGGTTTTTTCAGGATGCGGCTGTGCAGCAGGAGTTACAAAAGCCGCTGCAAGATACGACTACACCAGATATTGATTTTTTAATTGCTTTATTTAAACAAGCTGCTGACGAGGGTAAAAATTTATCAAAAAATTTAAAATTTCCCGAAAATAGTATTGAAAGTTGGTTAAAAGAATTTGTCGATACTTACTTTAAATCTACTAGCACTTATCTAAAATTTCAGGGGGCTAAAGTCAACTACTTAAAGCAATTAATCAACTGTTTCGATGATGTTAAATTTGGCGGAATCTCGGTTGAAGGACAAGATATTGAAAAATCGGAGAGATTACCAGAAATTTTTGTCATGCCGGATGTTGTAGAAACGCGAAATTTCACATCTCTCCAGGATTTTGACTTATTTGATAGCTCTCGTCAAACGCAATTGCTGTCCGAACAACGTCAACGAGCATTATTTATCAACAATTCTGGGAGAAAAATTTTAGCGGCACAATTGTTAAATCAAAACCAGTCACGGCGATTTGTGGTGTTGGGTGCCCCTGGTTCAGGGAAAACTACATTTATGAGTTACTTTGCTGTGGTTATCGCGCAAAAATATCCAGACAAATTAGGATTATCTACCGATATAGATTGGCTGCCGATAATAATTAGAATTCGCGATTTGGCAAGATATCCAGATATTAGTATTCTGGAATATGCGCGGCTGTGGGCAGAAAAATCAATGGCTGTACAGCAGCTACCTTCAGGTTTCTTTGAATATTGGTTGGAAGATGGTAGAGCGTTAATTTTGCTGGATGGTTTGGATGAGGTAGCGGAAGAAAGTAAGAGTTATCAGCTTTTGAAAAGGATTGAAAATTTTCTCGGACAATATGACCAAAATCGAGCAATTATTACCTCACGTCCCGCAGGTTATAAACGGGACTTTTTCCGCACAGAGGATTTTCCGCACTATGAACTCCAGCCTTTTGATGATGAGAAACTGGAGGAATTTATCAATCGTTGGTACGACAGCCGCGTTTCCGACAAAGTAGAAGCGAAACGCCGCAAAGATAGTCTGAGAAAGGCTCTTGCTGAACAAGACAGGATAAAATTCTTAGCAAGAAACCCCCTGCTGTTAACAATTATTGCCCTAATTCACCGCTACCAAGCTATTTTACCCAGAGAGCGTCATAAGCTGTATGACAAAGCAGTAGAAACCTTATTAACCTCCTGGGATGCAAATAAAGAACTCAGCAATCATACAATATTAAAATATCTCGGACTGGATGATTTGCGCCGGTTGATGGAAAGTCTGGCTTACTGGATTCATACCCAGGGAAGTACAGGGGATAAAGAAGGTGGTACACTGATTGACAGAGATGAATTAATTGAGGAGCTAACTAGAAATATCAAAAACCTCAGAGACTGTAAACTGCACGAAGCGAAGGCAGAAGCAAAACGCTTTGTCGAATTTCTGCGTGACCGGACTGGGTTACTCAATGAACAAGGACAAGATTGCTATGCCTTTGTCCATAAAACCTTTCAGGAATATCTGTGTGTTCAGGAAATCATCTACCAAGCTGATAATGAAGGCGATTTTGATATTATCCTCAATCATATTAAAGACCATCTCCACAATCAACATTGGCGGGAAGTATTGCTGTTACTGATTGCTCAACAAAAACCGAAAAAAGCAGCCAGAGCAATCAGAGCAATTCTTCAGCACAATAGTGAGTATGAACAATGGCTGCACCGCGATTTGTTCTTTGCTGGTTCTTGTCTAGCGGAGAATATTAAAGGTTTGCAAATGGCGGATAGTAAGCTGTGTGAGGAAGTATTAGATAGATTGGTGGAATTGGAAGTGAGTAAGGCTCCGCAGGTTACTTACAAAATTAGCAGGCAGGTATTTAAAGCCCTTTGTAGTCTGTATGAGACTGCTTTTGAAGCTCCAGCGCTGCAATTGTTGAAAGACAAAGAAGAATATATAGATAAAGTCCGATTACAAAAATACCGTGCCGAATTGGGGGAAAAAGAAGGGGCGATAGACACACTTGTAACACTGCTGGCGGATGCTGACTATCGTGTGCGTAGCAGTGCCGTCATTGCTTTGGGCATGTTAGGCAAAGACTCAGAAGCAGTGGTGCAAGGCCTGCTGGGGCTGTTGGCGGATGCGGACTCTGATGTACGTGCGAGTGCCGTCATTGCTTTGGGCATGTTAGGCAAAGACTCAGAAGCAGTGCTGCAACGGCTGTTGGGGCTGCTGGCGGATGAAGACTCTCGTGTGCGTAGCAGTGCTGCTAATGCCTTGGATAACTTAGGCAAAGACTCAGAAGCGGTGCTGCAACGGCTGTTGGGGCTGCTGGCGGATGCGGACTCTTTTGTGCGTTTCAGTGCTGCATATGCCTTGGGTAACTTAGGCAAAGACTCAGAAGCGTTGCTGCAAGGGCTGTTGGGGCTGCTGGCGGATGCGGACTCTGGTGTGCGTGGCAGTGCTGCTGAAGCTTTGGGCGAGTTAGGTAAAGACTCAGAAGCGTTGCTGCAACGGCTGTTGGCGCTGCTGGTGGATGCCGACTCTGGTGTGCGTCGCAGTGCTGCCAGTGCCTTGGGCAAGTTAGGCAAAGACTCAGAAGCTGTACTGCAACAACTGCTGGATCTGCTGGTGGATGCCGACTCTGGTGTGCGTCGCAGTGCTGCTGAAGCTTTGGGCAAGTTAGGCAAAGACTCAGAAGCTGTACTGCAACAACTGCTGGAGCTGCTGACAGATGACGACTCTGGTGTGCGTCGCAGTGCTGCCAGT
>JAYKJH010000195.1:0-60901 GCA_035285345.1 Nostocaceae cyanobacterium
GGGTTCCTCCCCCAGTAATAGCTCTAGTCTTCGGGTTGTTGTCCAGTCTTGTCCAGCCAGGACAGGAGTTACCGCTACATGGGGTGCCTGTATATTGCCAAATCCAGCCATCATTGTGTAGCTGGTACAAATTTTGGGATTGACTTTGCCCTTGCGCTGGGAATGGCATTACCATTTGTGAGAGCAACAACAGAGTGGTGAAGGGCAATGTAAAAATGTTAGAAAAAATAGAATCCCTATTAAACTTGCTCATCTGGAAACCTTGTCCTTAATTGACACAATATCAAACTGAGGTTCCACAGATTTCTACGGCAATTAACGTTGAGTGCGACCTCAACGTATTCAGTGTTTATCTCCCTGTGCAAACCTCTATTTTTGATTCCAACTCCTAGGTGATTTAATCACACAAGAAATTGATGAAAATCTGGAATTTTTAGGTTAATTTTAAAATAATTTCCCTAAACATAGATACATTGTTTGGAAAAGTTAATCTTGGGACACAAGCTGTAAACTTTTGTGCATTTAAAAGCCACAACATCTGAAAATAGCATCAATCCTCCTCTCTTGGCGTCCTTGGCAACAGGCGTGGTTAAAAAAAACAGCCGCCTCCCCAAACAGAGACAGCTGCTAATTGACTTAGGAGGGCAATTCAGCCCAACGCCAGTCGCCTCAACGGGGGGAACCCCCCTTCGGGTTCGCCAGTTCCCAGGGCGCGGGAAACCCGCCTATGTCCCTTCGGGACACGCTACGCGAACAGGACTGGTCTCACCGCACAGCGCTGGCTCCCCCACAAAAATCTTAGTAATCGAAGTCCCCACCGCCCATACCAGCACCAGCACCAGCGGGTGCATTATCTTTAGGCTCAGGCTTATCAACCACGATACACTCGGTAGTCAACACCATAGCAGCGATAGAAGCAGCGTTTTGCAGAGCAGAACGAGTCACCTTAGCAGGGTCAACGATACCAGCTGCAAACATATCTACAAATTCATTTGTAGCTGCATTGTAGCCAGTGTCAAAGGATTTTTCCTTCACACGCTCAGCAATTACCGCACCATTCTGACCGGCGTTTTCCGCAATTCTCTTCAAGGGAGCAGCTAGAGCGCGAGCTACAATCAAAGCACCCGTCAACTCTTCACCAGAGAGGTTGCCATTAGCCCACTCTTCCAACTGGGGAGATAGGTGAGCCAGGGTAGTACCACCACCAGGAACAATACCTTCTTCTACAGCCGCCTTGGTAGCGTTGATAGCGTCTTCTAGGCGCAGTTTCTTGTCCTTCATTTCGGTTTCGGTAGCAGCACCAACCTTAACTACTGCTACACCACCAGCCAGCTTAGCCAGACGCTCTTGCAGCTTCTCTTTGTCGTAGGAAGATTCAGTTTCGTCCATTTGACGGCGAATTTGTTCGCAACGAGCCTTGACAGCAGCTTCGTTACCTTCTGCCACGATGGTGGTGTTGTCTTTGGTGATGTTGATGCGGCGAGCTTTACCTAGCATATCCAGCTTGGTGTTGTCAAGCTTCAGACCAGCATCTTCGGTGATTAACTGACCGCCAGTCAACACAGCAATGTCTTCCAACATTTGCTTGCGGCGATCGCCAAACCCAGGAGCCTTAACAGCAGCTACATTCAACACACCCCGCAGACGGTTAACTACCAAGGTTGCGAGAGCTTCTTTCTCGATATCTTCAGCGATAATCACCAGAGGACGACCAGAGCGAGCTACTTGCTCCAGCACAGGTACCAAGTCTTGTACCAAGGCGATTTTCTTATCGGTCAGCAGGATGAAAGGCTCATCGAAGACTGTTTCCATCCGTTCCGGGTCAGTGGCGAAGTAGGGAGAGATATAGCCTTTGTCAAAGCGCATCCCTTCCGTGATTTCCAACTCGGTAGTCATGGACTTACCTTCTTCCAGGGAAATCACACCTTCCTTACCTACTTTGTCCATAGCTTGGGCAATCATCTGACCGACTTCATCGTCGTTACCGGCAGAGATAGCACCTACTTGGGCAATAGCTTTAGAATCTTCAACGGAACGGGCATGTTCAGCAATTTTGTCTACCAGGAAGCCAGTCGCTTTGTCAATACCGCGCTTCAACTGGATAGCATTGGCTCCAGCGGCAACGTTACGCAAACCTTCTTTGACCATAGCATGGGCAAGCACGGTAGCGGTGGTGGTGCCGTCACCCGCTGCATCGTTGGTTTTGGAAGCAGCTTGACGGATTAGCGCTACGCCAGTATTTTCAACGTGGTCTTCCAATTCAATTTCTTTAGCGATGGTCACACCGTCATTAACAATTTGGGGTGCGCCAAACTTTTTCTCTAATACAACGTTGCGACCCTTGGGACCGAGGGTAACAGCAACGGCTTCTGCCAGAATGTCCATACCACGCTCAAGGGCACGACGAGCGTTTTCGTTGTAAATAATCCGCTTTGCCATAGTTTTGTGTTCCTGAGTTTCGCGCTTTATCTTTATTGGTCAGTGATTGTTTGCAATCTGCCTTGTGTCAAAATGTCGAAAGTCTTTGACAACAGTCCTGTACTGCTGACTAATGACTAATGACTAGCTAACGATGGCGAGAATGTCTTTTTCCGACAGCAGTACGTACTCGTCAGTACCCAGTTTGATGTCGGTACCAGCGTACTTGGAGTACAGTACTTTGTCGCCTACTTTTACTTCCAGTTCTTGACGAGAGCCATCGTCATTGCGCTTACCCGGACCTACTTGCACTACTTCTCCGACTTGGGGTTTTTCTTTAGCGGTGTCGGGAAGCAAAATGCCCCCAGCGATTTTTTCTTCCGAGGCGCTCACTTTCACGAACACGCGATCGCCTAAAGGTTTAACGGTAGAAACGCTCAGAGATACAGCTGCCATAGATTCCTTTTTTTGAGTTAGCACTCTCAACTCCTGAGTGCTAATTTAGCGGAGGGCAGTGTCTGATGGCAACAAATTTATTTGTACGGGTTTCCGAACTGGGGAATGGGTAATAGGGAATGGAATCAGTCATTATTCCTAGACTGAGTATAATTCTCTATTGCGCTATAGGAATCAGTCATTATTCTTAGACTGAGTATAATTCTCTATTCATTATTGATTCCATTCGCCATTAGCGATTAGGGATTTAACATTGGTTGCCAAAATAAGGGATTATTATAGAAACGTAATAATATTGCAACAATGAGTAACAAGACAGTGACGCAGCCCAGTCTTGAAGCACCAAAAACAGATAAATCTCAAGACCAAGACGCCTTAGTCACTTGTGTTGCCAGCTTAGGATTAGAGAAAATTCAGCGCCACATTTTTATTTGTGCTGACCAGACTGTCTCGAAATGCTGCTCTAAGGAAGCGAGTCTGGAATCTTGGGAGTACTTGAAGCGACGACTTAAAGAATTAAAACTTGATACTCCTACCCCCAAACGCCCCAGTTGTATCTTTAGAACTAAAGCCAATTGCTTGCGTGTTTGCTGCCAGGGACCCATAATAGTTGTTTACCCCGATGGGGTTTGGTATCGTCAAGCAACACCGGAGGTAATTGAGCGTATCATTCAGGAGCATCTGATTGGAAATCAAATTGTCCAGGATTATGTTTTTTTAGTCCATCCTCTCCCAGACGCTACAGATGTTGCAATGCAACACAAGGACTGAGTAAAATCACTAGTAATAGGGAATTCCTGCCTGCCGCAAGTTGCTAAACTTGGGGATATGTGCTTTTGGAAGCAAAATCTATCAAAAGTTGAATTTTTAACCCTACCTGTTATTATTTCATAAGTTTTCTGTTATTTCTACTTTTTAGGAGGAATATAATAACCCAATATAAATACTAAAGACCTCCGTATCCTTACTGGATTGTTGCTGTTAATCTATTAAGATATACGGATACCAAATCCTCTCAGGAAGTGAAAACCACTTTTATGACTCAGACTAACCAGGGCAGGTTGAGTAGAGAGCAGGATGACAGGTAATTATGCGCCATAAACGAAAGCAATTCGATAACTCTATGGACCCAAGCGCAACAAATGGCACTGTTATGAAAGAACCCAGCGTAAGAGATCACAACAAGCGGCTGCTACTGATTGATGACGATCCGAATCTCATCTTGTTAGTTAAGGATTATTTAGAATTCCGGGGTTATGAAGTCATAACTGCTGAAAATGGTCGTGAAGCATTGGAAATCCTCGAACAAGATATCCCGGACATGATAATTTGCGACGTGATGATGCCGGAGATGGATGGCTATACTTTTGTGGAACAAGTTCGGCAAAACGAGCGCACTAGTTGGATTCCCGTTCTCTTCTTGTCAGCTAAAGGACAAAGTGCAGACCGTGTGAAGGGCTTAAATAAGGGTGCTGATGTATACATGGTTAAACCCTTTGAGCCGGAAGAACTAGTGGCACAAGTCGAATCTTCCCTTAAACAAACCATCCGTTGGAAAGAACATCAAGCTAAAGGTGGAGACAATGGTTCTCGCATCCAAGTTCCCTTCGACGTGCAATTAACCCCCACCGAGTTGAAAGTTGTGCAATTCGTAGCACGTGGCTTAGCCAACCGCGAAATCGCCGAAGAACTCAACGTCAGCCAGCGAACAGTGGAAAGCCACGTGTCCAACATGTTAGGTAAAACCAACCTGCACAACCGCACCGAACTTGCTCGTTGGGCAATTGAAAACAGCATGGCTTAGAGCAATTTTGGAGTTGAGATTTTGGATTTTAGATTATTAATCCAAAATCCAAAATCCAAAATCCAAAATCTAAAATTTTCTACCAGCCATCTTCTTCTGCACTAGATTGATCCAAGATTTCTAAATCTAGGTCATTCAAGTAAGTTAACGCACTATCAATGGCGTTAGCCGTACCGCTTAGTTCCAAGTCAAACCATCCCTCAGATGAGGGATTTTCCCCCAACTCGGCAGCTGCAATATTGACCGTTACGCCATGATGGGAAACCAGACGGGATATAACTGGTTCGTGATGTAACTTTTCCGGAATACGAATTCTAATCCGAGTTTGCGTATGTCGGTTATCGTGTTGTAAATCTTTGATACTTGCCATCTCCACCCTTCCTTGTCTCCTATTCGACTTCTTTGATACGGGTTTTGCGTTCCAGAATTTCCTTTAAGACTAGTGTGACAAAACCCAAACAGGCAAGTAGTACCGCAGCTGCAAATGCTGCTTCTGTTTCGTATTGTTTGTAAGTATCTTCAACAAATAGAGGTAGTGTTTGAGTCTTGCGAATAATGTTGCCAGATACAACGGCTACTGCCCCGAATTCCCCCATCGCCCTGGCATTAGTTAAAATTACCCCATAAAGCAATCCCCAGCGAATATTGGGTAATGTCACTCGCCAGAATGTCTGCCAGTCATTCGCTCCCAAGGTTTTTGCTGCTTCTTCTTGGTCTGCACCGACTTCTTCTAAAACTGGGATGACTTCTCTGGCGACAAAGGGTAAAGTGACAAATGCCGTCGCTATCACCATCGCTGGGAAGGCAAAGGTAATTTTAAACCCAGCAGCTTCCAAGTAGGGTCCGACCCAGCCATTACGTCCGTAAAGCAGCATAATCATTAAACCAGCAACCACGGGCGAAATCGAAAAGGGTACATCTAAAATACTAATCACAAAAGCCCTACCGGGGAATTTACGCCGAGCGATCGCCCAAGCTGCACAAAGTCCAAATACTGTATTGATGGGTACAACAATCAAGGCAATTAACAAAGTCAGCTGCACCGCATGGGTAAACTCTTCGGTGGTAATGTAACCTAAAAAAGCCCCAATCCCATGCTGAAAGGCTTGCACAAATATATTTATGGCAGGGATGAATTGCACCAACCCCAAGTACGCGATCGCCACCCCAATCAAAGTCGGCTTTACCCATTTAGCTTCTTTATCTACCGCCTTCATACCTTCTTCCCCAAGCTTGTAACAAGTTAATCGCCAACAGCAACACTAGCGAAATAATTAACAGTACCGTACCAATCACCGTCGCTCCAGCATAGTCATACTGTTCCAAGCGTTGGAAAATCAGCACCGAAGCAATCAAATCCTTAAACGGAATATTCGACGCCACAAGTACAATCGAACCGTATTCCCCCACCGCACGGGAAAAACCCAAAGCTACCCCCGTGAGTAAAGCAGGCATCAAAGGCGGTAAAATCACCCGCCAAAAAGTTTGTAATTGCGAAGCTCCCAAACTCCAAGCCGCTTCTTCAATATCCCTTTCCATTTCCTGCAACACGGGTTGCAATGTCCGCACCACAAATGGCAAGGAAATAAACACCATCGCGACCGCAACACCTAAGCGGGTGAATGACACTTTAATCCCCAAAGGTGCTAGCAGAGAACCAATCCAACCATTGTCGCTGTATACGCTAGCTATGGTTAAACCTGCTACTGCTGTCGGTAAAGCAAAGGGTAAATCAATTGCTGCATCCACAAACCGCTTAAGCGGAAAATTATAGCGCACCAATACCCAAGCTACCAACAAGCCAAACACACCATTCACAGCAGCCGCAAACAAAGCAGTGACAAACGTCACATCATACGCCGACAGAGCCACCGGACTAGTAGCAATTTCCCAAAACTTAGCCGGACCGACCGTACTAGCGCGCAATAGCATTGCCGTCACCGGCAGCAAGAGCATAATAGTGAGATAACCGATAGTAATCTTCCAAGGTAAAGACAGCTTGGGAATTGTAAATTTACGATTTTGGATTTGAGATTGTGTGATAGTCATTAGTGATTAGTTCCTAAAGCCCAATGCCCCATTAGCCAGTCTGACCTTAGCCATTTCCTACTTGATACTTGCTTGAATCTTGTCAAACGCTGCACCATCTTCAAAGAATTGCTTTTGCACGGTATCCCAACCGCCCAATTCTTTGACAGTAAATAGGGTTTTGACAGGGGGAAACTTACTGGCGAATTCTTGAGCAACAGTGGAGTCTACAGGACGAAATCCTACCTTGGCAAATTCTCGCTGGGCTACAGGGGTAAACAGAAACTTCACAAAAGCTTCCGCAACTTCACGGTTGCGGTGTTTTTCCACATTTTTATCTACCACAGCTACCGGATTATCTATAGAAATATTGATATCCGGCACAATATATGGTCGTTTTTTACCCCTTAACCCTGCCAGAATGATTTCGTTTTCGTAGTTAATTAAAACGTCGCCCTGTCCTTGGTTAAAAAATACATCGCTTGATTCGCGGGAATCCCTTGGTAGGACTGGTGCATTCTTAAACACCTGGGTGGTAAATTTCAAAGCCTTGGCATCATCTCCCCCGATTTCCTTCTGGGAACCCCACAAAGCCAAGAAATTCCATCGCGCTACACCAGAAGTTTTGGGATTCGCGGTAATTACTTTTACACCTTCTTTTGCCAAGTCTTCCCAGGTTTTAATGCCTTTGGGATTGTCTTTACGTGTCACCAAGGCTGCTACAGATTTCGTGACAATACCATTGTTGGGGGTTTCTTTTTCCCACCCCTTGTCAATCAATCCCGCTTTGACAATCTTCTTCATGTCTAGCGCTAGAGCTAGTGCTACCACATCTGCATCCAAACCATCAATCACAGCACGGGTTTGGGCACCGGAACCGCCATAGCTTTCGTTAAAGCGTACCTTTTGGTTGTGGTCTTTTTTCCATTCCTCTTGAAACTGGGGAATGATTTGTTTGTATGCTCCTCTAGTCACAGCAAAGGAAACTAAAGTTAATTCCACATCGCTATTTTGGGCATTGGAAGCAGTACAGGAGGCAATGGCGAAGCTGAAACTCACCCCTACCAAAAACAGTGATATCCAGCGTTTACACCTGAAAATCCCATTCCACAACCCCATAAAACTTGCTCCTTCAAACCCCGGTTTGTCGGGCGAGTTACCGGGATTAATTGTGATGAAGCTATATATTACATCGGAGTAGTGCAGAAAGCAATCAAGTTTTACCACCCCAAAATTTGCTCACCCTAGGGTTTGCTAGTTGAGTGAATAAATGAGTATTGATAGATTTTTTAAATCATAAATTTTGTAAAGTCAGAGATTGATGACATTTTTGTCAATAAAGTAGTTTATTATCAATAATATTAGGAATTATTTTTAATTGATAGACGAAAACACGTTGTTTCAACGATTGATATTTTAACAATTTTTTCCGTATGGTAGAATAATTATAATCAGAAGGGAATGTTATTGCTTGTTTAAATTTCCTGGATGTGAACTCGAAAAGCTAGGTTGATCATCAATACATAGCTCCCACAGGAAAACCTATGCTTTTATGGCTAATGTTGTCTGACATCTTGCACCCAAGAGCGGCAGCCCAAAATTCTGACCGATTGAACCTGTCAGATTCGCTTTTGTTGTACCTCCCGTGGTGAAAGATATCAGTTGTCTGGAATGAAATCTGCGTCTATCCTCTTCTATCGGCGGTTAATTCTTTCTTGCCATACAGAAGCGAATGTGGGAATCGCTATAATTGTCTTGCTTGAGATGCTAGGAATTAATTTTTCCTTCGGAAGATGCTCCTACATCATCTATTTCATAACCATCAGGATAACTACGAATAGGCGAGTCAATATAAAATTTTGACTGCTTAGTTGGCGGCAAAAAATTTAATAACTTAGAGCGAATTTTCAAACTATTACCAACAACATTTCTCAGCAAAGGATGAGGATGCTCAAAACCAAAAGCATCTAACATTCTGTAATCAAGCAAAGCAGAAATTCCCTGCTTTAATAGGAAATGTGTCCACCAAGGATACCAACTCAAAAATAAATCTCGCGTAGCTTCACCAATGCGACGATTGGTGTCAGAATAAGTAAAATTAACCTGTTCATATTCTGCGTTAAACCGCTCAAATTCTGCGAATGTTTCAGGAATATTGGAAATATTCATCCGCTTACCAACTTCCCGCCAAAAATAAAAAGTTGCTAATTTTTCTTGTTCACACATTAGCCGCCAACCAAAGCGCTGATTCCAGCGAATGGGTTCATAAATAAAAGTTGAAAGTACATAGAGAAAATCTTCGTTAGCAATTTTAAACCGCCCGTGGATAGCATTCATACGTTGAAGTGCTTGACTACCCCGTTCGCTATCGTAACCCCATTTGCTCATCTCTACAACAATGATTGCCGTATCGTCGTAACGTTTTTGGGGACGTTTATGAAACTCTCCAGTTTTATCTAATAATTTAGAAATACTCGGAATGCAATAAGTTTTCATCAACGCCACTTCCAGAGCGCGTGTAACGTCCCAGGGAAACTCGTACCCCAACATTAAATGATAAATCTGACAATGGTCTTGTTCTGGGTTGAGTTGCTGAATAAGATTTAGGTTTTCGTCGCGATGGAGATACACTATGGATTTCTTCAATTATTCAATTTCATTATTGTATGCGAGCTAACTTATTTAGTCCCAATAAGTTCAGCAAGCTTGTTCTGTGTAGGGTGGGCAAATTTTTGCCCACCCTACGATTTGCTTACTAATTATATGCGAGCTAATTTACTACCCCGCTAATTCGGCAATGACTCGCTCTAATCCCAAGACAACTCGTGCTAATCGCGCATAATCAATCTTGTCGGGGGTATCGTCAATGGTGTGGTAGTGGGGATAGCGGAATGGTGCAGTATCCGTCACCATCACTCCCGGATAACCCTGTTGCCAAAATGCCCAATGATCCGACCAGCCTACCCCTGGTATTTGGGCAGGAAGCGCTGCACCTTCAGATGGAAATTGCGTCTGGCGGCGAAAAGCAGCGATTACTTGTGTAACTAGCGCTCCAGAATTTACATTACCCACAAAACCGATAAAGTTGCCCACAGAAGGATACACAAGGTTTAGAGGTGCAGGGTATTTCTGACTGCCTTTTTCGTCAGAGTAGTAACCCATAGTCTCCAGGCTCAGCATGGCAACGATATTTTCATTGCGTTCCCGACAGCGCTTGGCGTAAACCAAACTGCCCATATTTTCTGTCCAGAAAAACGGCGGTTCCTCATTCACAAATTCCACAAATCGCAGCGTGCGACTAGTCTTTTTGTTAGCAAACCGACGCGCTAGCTCAACCACTGCTGCTGCTCCAGAGCCATTGTCATTCGCACCACGACTGCTGAAAACTGAGTCGTAGTGCGCTCCCACGATGACAATTTCATCTGGGTGTTCCACACCTGGTATTTCTATTTCCAGATTGGCAAATGTCTGCCTCCCTACGCTGTATTGCTGTTGCTGTACTGTATAACCAGCTTGTTCAAGAGAAGATTCTAAGTATTGTGCCGCTGCCTTGAGGTTGTCATAATAATCAGAGTTCCGTGGTCCAATATCACCCCCCAGCTTTTCGATGTCCCTCTGTAGCGCTTCCTGAAGTAAGCTTTGCTCAGCCGTGAGAGGAGGTAACTGTCGGCTGTAGCTGACTCCCGGCATTCGCAGCATTGTAAACCATATCCAACCTAGTATTAGTAAAAGGACGATGCTCAGAATTGTCAGCCTTATCACAGCAGCTTTATTAAAAACCTGTATCTGCCGCTTTCTGCCTTGAGACATTGATTTCTTAGGCAATTTTTACACAAATATCATAAATAAAAACCCGCTTTTTCCCCCATATAAATACTGAAAATGTCGATTTATAGTAGTTTTTAATTCATATGATTGTAGGGGCACGAGAGTCTCGTACCCCTACTTTCGTCTCGTTATCAGCGCTTAAGCGCTTACTACAAACAAAACACAAAATGTAGGGTGGGCAAATTTTTGCCCACCCTACGACGTGCTACCCATTACCTATTCCCATTACCCAATCTCTAAAACTCCGCATTCTGAGGTGTGCGGGGGAAAGGAATCACATCGCGGATATTCCCCATACCCGTCATAAACTGCACCAGTCTTTCAAACCCCAACCCAAATCCCGCATGAGGGACGGTACCAAAGCGGCGCAAATCTAAATACCACCACAGGACTTCCGGATTTAACCCTTGCTTCTCAATCCGTTGTTGCAGCACGTCTAAGCGTTCTTCCCGTTGGGAACCGCCGATAATTTCGCCAATTTTCGGCGCGAGAATATCCATAGCGCGGACTGTCTTCCCATCATCACTCAAGCGCATGTAAAAGGCTTTGATTTCTGTCGGGTAGTCAGTAACAATTACCGGCTTTTTAAACAGTTGTTCTGCTAAGTACCGCTCGTGTTCGGATTGTAAATCTAAACCCCAACTAACAGGATATTCAAACTTGGTATCGGCTTTTTCTAAGAGGTTGATGGCTTCGGTATAAGTAATTCTCTCAAATTGATTGTTAATAATGTTATCTGCGGTTGCCAAAACAGAATCATCAATCCGCTGGTTGAAAAATTCCATGTCTTCTGGACAGGTTTCCATCACATACTTGAAAATATGCTTTAGGAACGCCTCAGCTAAGTCCATATCGCCTTCTAAATCGCAAAATGCCATTTCTGGCTCTACCATCCAAAACTCCGCTAGGTGACGCGAGGTATTGGAGTTTTCTGCCCGGAAGGTGGGACCAAAGGTGTAGACGTTGCTAAATGCCATCGCCATGACTTCCGCTTCTAGTTGTCCGCTGACAGTCAGATAAGCGGGAGCGCCAAAGAAATCTTGGCTGTAGTCAATTTCTTGCTTGTCGGTGCGGGGAATGTTGTTTAAATTGAAGCTGGTAACACTAAACATTTCCCCGGCACCTTCGCAGTCGCTTTTGGTGATGATGGGGGTGTGAACCCACAAAAAGCCCCGTTCTTGGAAGAATTGGTGAATAGCGGTAGCGCAAGCATTTCTGACCCGGAAAACTGCACCAAAGGAATTGGTACGCGATCGCAGATGTCCAATACTCCGCAAGAACTCAAAGGAATGGCGTTTCTTTTGCAGGGGATAAGTATCGGGATCGGCTTCACCAAATACTTGTAGGGATTCTGCTTTTAATTCAATCCGCTGTCCTTTACCAACAGAAGCCACCAAAGTCCCTTTCACCTGAAGTGCAGCACCAGTATTCAGCTTTTTGATGATAGCGTCGTAGTCTGGCAAGTCCTGATTAATCACCACTTGTAGGCTAGCCATAGATGAGCCATCATTGACTTCAATAAAGCTAAACCCTTTCAATTCGCGTTTCGTGCGAACCCAGCCTTGAATAGTAACAGACCCATCAGGCTGAGCTATGCGTAATATTTCTCCAATCCGTCGCTTTACCATATTGTCCTTTGTCATTTCTCATCTGTCATGATTCAAAAATCCTTTGATTCATGATGTGCATCAGGATTAACTTTGATTTGTGCTGACCTAAGTGGTACAGGACTTTAAGATCCACCCTACAACAATACCCAATCCGCCAAAACGGACGGCTTGCCAGAAAGGTTCCCTCAGACTCTTCCAAGAAAATAACTTGCTTTCTAAGTTCAGTTCTAACACTTCCAGCCGCTGTTTAATTTCTTGTAGTTCAGCGTTGATTTCTCTTAAGCGCTGCTGACGCTGCGGTTGATTAAATTGTTGTAAGCGCTGTTGCAGTTGTGCTTGTTCCTGAGAGTCGGTTTTGACTTGGTTGTAGCGTTCTTTCAACAACCGTAGCGCTTGCTCTACCTCCTCCAGTTCTTGCTCAAATTCGCCTTCGGGATCGGGAGATGACCTAGAAGATGGCTCTTGAGGTGGTGAAGACATTTAGCTGAAACTAACGAAAGCGTTGTAGAGTTAAAAATAACTGCGTGTCTGCTCTTAACTATGCCAGAACTAACACAGCTACCAAACACCAGCCAACTCAAAGATTTTAGCACGCTCGAATTAGCCCAAGCCCTCATGGAGCGATTAACCATCTCTTCTGATGACTGGCATCGCTTAAAGTCTAACCGCAAAGCCCGTGCTAGTGAACAAACTGCGGCTGCTCTGGTGTTTCTGCTCAAGGAACACCCAGAAGAAGCTCTACCACGACTACAACAAGCCACCGGCTGGTTAGACCGCTCTATCTCTGCACCTCCCTGTCCTAGCCACGGGGAGCGCAAATAACTAGGTAATGGGTAATGGGTAATGGCTAATATTTATTATCCTCCCATGCCCAATGCCCAATGCCCAATGCCCAATGCCCTAATCCTACGCTCGTAACAGCGGTATACGGGGACGACTATTGATGTTTACTTGCTTGCAAAGCCTTAATTCAGTACCTTTGCGGTTCCATTCCACCTGATCGAAAATTTGGTGTAGAAGACACATTCCTCGACCGTTTTCTGATTCCTCTGGTGGTAATAATTCCGTGGGATCATCGTGACAACTACAGTCAGGGGTAAAACCACAGCCTTGGTCTGAGATTATCCACCAATATTGATTATCTATTAACGAAAACCGGACTACTACCGTTTTACTGGGATCAAGATTATTCCCATGTTTAGCTGCATTTACTAAAGCTTCTTGCAGCCCTAGTCGCAATTCATCTTGAAACTTGGGTGGAATATCTGCTAACAGCAGATCCAATATCGAACCTAGATATAATGTCGAGGCAAAACTAATTGTGCCCCAATGCCGTCCAACTGGACGAAGGGAAATAGTAATCACTGGAAAAACCCCGTAGCATTCGCTTAGCTAGACATCAGTTTGCTTGAACCGTCACCCTGATAAGGATTTAATTGGTCATGCTGCGTTCAAACTTGCGTCTTTAAAACTAGATTTTGAAAACGCTAGGGAGCATCGACTCTCGGAATAAAATGAATTTGCCTGCATATTAACCGCCTGACCTATATCTGCAACCGCAGTCATAAACTAAAAAGTTACTTGGAATTTTATAAGGCATAGCAATACTCAGGTTAGTGCCACTGGTGAAACTAAATAACCAAGTTAGATTTGTGTGAGAGCCAATGTAATTTTAATTTATTGATGCAGACTTCAGTACGCTTTCAATTCGATTTTAGCATCACTAGTATTCCAAAGCCTAGTTATTTATGAAGTAAATTTTTTTTAGCAATTAATTTCTTTTGTTGACAATGCAGGAGTATGGGTAATATGTAATACAGAAAAAATTTCCCCCATGCCCCATTCCCGATTACCTAATCCCCAGTCCCGCTTGTATCAGGAACGCGGCACACTCCACATGGGCTGTTTGGGGAAAGAAATCAGCTGGTTGTACCCTCCTTAGAGTATATTCCCCGGTTTGAGTGAGCAATTTCAAGTCACGGGCGAGGGTGGAAGCTTTGCAGCTAACGTAGACGATACGTGGGGGTAAAAATTTGAGTAAGGCCTCTATAACAGCGCGATCGCACCCCTTGCGCGGCGGATCTAGCAACACCACATCCGGTTTAATATCCATTTGGGGCAACAATTTCTCTACGGCGCCGGTTTGAAAGCTGACGTTATTGATGCCATTGTGCTGAGCGTTCAACATTGCTTGTTGCACGGCCTCTTTTTGCACTTCCAAACCTACAGCTTGCCTTACTTGACGCGCCAAGGGTAAAGTTAGGGTTCCAATACCACAATAGGCATCCAACAGCACCTCATGACCTTGTAAATTCAGATGTTGGCTAATTACCTCCAAGAGTGCCTCTGTGGTTTCTGTGGAAACTTGAAAGAATGTATCGGGACGGACTTGAAATTCCAGTCCGGCGAATTTTTCCCACAGGAAGGCTTTACCTGCAATACATTGGGTTTCGTCACCAAAGATAGCATTTGTACGTTTTGGGTTGCGGTTTAAGCACACCCCTACTAACTGGGGATAGCGTCCCAACCACTCCTCGGCTTGCTCTGTAATTCCTGGTAAATTCCAGTCCTTGACCACCAACGTCAGCAACATTTCTCCTGTATGGCGTCCAATGCGTAAACTGAGGTGGCGAATTTGTCCTTTGTGGCGCTGTTCGTTGTAAATTTGCCAACCTCGGCGCTGAATATCTTGCTTGACTTGAGCAAGTAAAGGATTTAACCTGAAATCTTGCACTGGACATTGATTAAGGTTAATCAATTGATGGCTACCTTTTTGATAGTAACCGGCTTTAACTTGTCCAGTAGCAGAGGTGCCTAGAGGGTAAGTGGCTTTGTTGCGATAACCCAAGGGTGAGGACGCAGTTAAAACCGCATCTACTGGTGGTTGCTCAAAGCCACCAATCCGTTCTAAGGCTTGGATAACTTGATTTTGCTTTGCCTGTAGCTGGTATTCGTAGGTAATATGCTGCCACTGACAACCACCGCACTTGTCAGCCACAATGCATCTAGGGCGGATACGATGGGGAGATGCTTGCAGTAGCTCTGTAATCACCCCGTGAGCATATTTTGGTTTAACCTCTACCAGACGCACCAGGACGCGATCGCCTGGTACCGTATCGGGTACAAATATTACCCGGTCTTCAGAGCGTCCCACGCCATCGCCTGTATCATTCAAATCAGTAATGGTAACTTCCCGTAACTGTCCTATGATCCATCGAGTTTCTGGGAGGTTTTCTTCGTTAGTATCTGTAAAGTTTGTCATCGACACAACCTCCTGTCTCTTTATTTGTGTACCAGAGAATCGTTAAACTACAAATGATATTTAGCGACATCGCCATAATCAAATCATGAGTGTAGTTAGTCAAGTAATTCTCAATGCCGACGACGAACTGCGTTATCCTAGCAGTGGCGAACTTAAGACTATCAAAGACTTTTTGCAAACTGGCTCTCAACGGGTGCGGATTGCCCAAACCCTAGCTGACAATGAGAAAAAGATTGTCCAAGAAGCCAGCAAAAATCTTTGGCAAAAGCGCCCAGATTTTATCTCCCCTGGTGGTAACGCCTACGGTGATAAGCAAAGAGCGCTGTGTCTGCGCGACTACGGCTGGTATTTGCGTCTAGTTACCTATGGTGTCCTGTCTGGTGACAAAGAACCAATCGAAAGCATTGGTTTAGTTGGTGTGCGCGAGATGTACAACTCCCTCGGCGTTCCCGTCCCTGGAATGGTAGAAGCAATTAACTGTCTCAAGAATGCCTCTTTGGGATTGTTGAGCGCTTCCGACGCATCTGAAGCCGCTCCCTACTTTGATTACATCATTCAAGCGATGTCTTAATCCCCAGGCATAACGCCTTGTGTGGTTCTTATCCAAGACAGTGGTCGTTAGGTGAAAAATATCAGCACTTAACATCATAGTTTTAATTTGATCTTAATCTTCCCCACACTCGCTAGTGGCTCTGGCAGGACTTTTGTCAAGTTGTTAGCAAGCTGTGGGGAAATTTTATGGCATACTCATTTGTGAAGACTCAAAAGTCAATAATTAACAGTTTAACAACTCCTTAATTATCACCTACGACATAAGACAAAAGACATAAGCTACAAGATATAGGACAAAAGACATAAGACTGAAGACATAGAAGAGTTAGAGGCTAGCTAAAACATATAAAAAGCCGACAGACTTCATCTGAAGGCTATCGGCAAATCGTGTGTTCCCTATTAATGACTCGGCTAGAGTTCAGTCATCTTTTAGTATGCCTACATACTCATCAATTTACTTGGATCGTAATCATCGCAGTTTGTGATTCTCATCACATCTTTATTTTGTCAAATCTGTATATTCTAGATTTTCTATACTCAAGTAAATAAATTTCACACTAGCATCAAGTTTCTTAATCTATTAACAAGTCGCAACCGCCACGAGCGCAGTTGCTAGATACAACTATTTGGACTAACCGTCAGTCATTGATGATGTCTGTTCCTCCTTAAACTCTGCTGTCTTCGCTTATGGTTCAATATCGCATCACGCTAGCAATCGGTAAATTTCAGCATTGTTCTTGAGATGGTATTCATGGCATTTGCAGCTTTTGACGTTATTCTAAATTTAACAAAGGCTATGTTTTGGACAGGATAATTCTATGGTGACAACATCCACCCCAGCCGAACAGCGAGTCTTACTGCAAAATATTAGCTGGAAATTATTTGAAAATTTGCTTTTAGAACTGGGAGATAACCGTTCTACCAGACTCGCTTATTACCAGGGAAAATTAGAATTTATGACACCTTTGTCCCAACATGAAAATCGCAACAGGTTGATAGAGCGTCTGATTGTCACCTTACTAGAAGAATTAAACATAGAGTACAATCCTTTTGGTTCGATGACTATGAAAAGACCAGATATGGCTGCAGGTAAAGAGCCTGATTCATGCTATTACATCCAGAATGAAGCGAGAGTTAGAGGCAAAATTCAACTAGATTTGACTCAAGATCCACCACCAGATTTAGCACTCGAAATTGATATTACCAGCAGTTCTTTAGACCAATTAGATATATATGCTGATTTAGGCATACCTGAAGTTTGGCGATACGACGGTAGCACGATACATTTTTATCAACTACAGGAGAGAAAATATATCGACTTACCTCACAGTCCCACCTTTCCCTTTCTCAGTGCAGCGAAAGTTCTGGAATTTCTAGAGCAATGTCAAACTTTGGGGCTAACAACAGCGCTACGGTTATTACGTGAATGGGTCAGAAGTCGCTAAAATAATCCTCTGTCCCCTTGGTGCATACTTTCATGACCACCAGCAATCAATCTCCCTTTTCCGCCGCAGAAATCGCCTCAGAAGGTATTAAACCAGAAGAATATACAGAAATTGTCCGCCGCTTAGGACGTCATCCCAATAAAGCCGAACTGGGAATGTTTGGGGTAATGTGGTCAGAACATTGTTGTTACAAAAATTCACGACCCCTACTCAAACAATTTCCTACCACAGGCGAAGCCTGCGGCGCGCTTCGCGAACGCATCCTCGTCGGTCCGGGTGAAAATGCTGGTGTTGTCGATTTAGGCGACGGGCTGCAATTAGCGTTTAAAATTGAATCCCACAACCACCCATCTGCAGTCGAACCCTTCCAAGGTGCCGCCACAGGAGTAGGAGGTATCCTCAGAGATATATTTACAATGGGAGCGCGTCCCATTGCTTTGTTAAACTCCCTGCGGTTTGGTTCCTTGGAGGATGCTAGAACCCAGAGATTATTTAATGGTGTAGTTTCGGGTATAAGCCATTATGGTAATTGTGTCGGTGTTCCCACGGTGGGCGGTGAAGTATACTTCGACCCGGCATACTCCGGAAATCCCTTAGTAAATGTCATGGCACTGGGATTAATGGAAACTCCGGAAATCGTCAAATCCGGTGCTTCTGGTTTAGGCAACCCTGTGCTTTATGTCGGTTCCACAACCGGACGCGACGGCATGGGAGGGGCTAGTTTTGCCAGTGCGGAACTGAGCGATGAGTCAATGGATGACCGTCCGGCGGTACAAGTAGGCGACCCTTTCCTAGAAAAATCCTTAATTGAAGCCTGTCTGGAAGCCTTTAAAACTGGTGCAGTTGTTGCTGCTCAGGATATGGGGGCTGCGGGTATCACATGCTCCACATCGGAAATGGCAGCTAAAGGGGGCGTTGGTATTCAATTAGACTTAGATAAAATCCCCGTGCGGGAAACGGGAATGGTGCCCTATGAATACCTGCTTTCCGAATCCCAAGAACGTATGCTATTTGTCGCCCACAAGGGACGGGAACAAGAATTAATTGATATTTTCCATCGCTGGGGACTGCAAGCGGTTGTGGCTGGGGAAGTAATAGCAGAACCCATCGTGAGGATTCTCTTCCAAGGTGACATAGCAGCCGAAATCCCTGCCAATGCTTTGGCAGAAAATACACCTTTATATCATCGGGAATTACTGAAAGAGCCACCAGAATATGCCCGCAAAGCTTGGGAATGGACGGTTGATAGTCTCCCTGCTTGTGCTGCTGCTGGTATTGAAATTAACGGACAACCAAAAACTTGGAATGACATCCTCCTGACTTTGCTGGATACTCCCACTATTGCTTCTAAACGCTGGGTGTATCGGCAATACGACCATCAAGTACAGAACAATACAGTTATGCTTCCCGGTGGTGCTGATGCTGCTGTTGTCCGTTTACGTCCCTTAGAAGACATCTCCAATCTAAAATCCAAAATCCCAAATCTAAAATCCGGGGTTGCAGCTACAGTAGATTGCAATCCTCGCTACGTCTATCTTGACCCCTACGAGGGTGCAAAGGCGGTAGTGGCTGAAGCTGCACGCAATTTATCTTGTGTGGGTGCTGAACCTTTAGCGGTGACGGATAACCTAAATTTTGGCAGTCCCGAAAAACCCATTGGTTACTGGCAATTAGCAGAAGCTTGTCGTGGTTTAGCGGAAGGTTGTCGGGAATTATCAACCCCAGTCACTGGTGGGAATGTCTCTCTTTACAACGAAACCCTCGATTCCCAAGGCAATCCCCAGCCTATCTATCCTACTCCAGTTGTGGGTATGGTGGGGTTAATTCCAGATATTAACCACATCTGTGGTAATGGTTGGCAAGCTCAAGGGGACATTATCTATCTTTTGGGTTTACCCCTAGAATCCAAAATCCCAAATCCAACATCTAAAATTGAATTAGGTGGTTCAGAGTATTTAGCTACCATCCACAACACTGTGGCTGGTAAACCCCCCAGAGTTGATTTTGACCTAGAACGTCATGTCCAAAAAGCTTGTCGTGAAGGTATTAGTCAAGGTTGGGTGCGATCGGCTCATGATTGCGCGGAAGGTGGTTTGGCTGTGGCTATTGCAGAATGTTGCATTTCTGGCAAACTAGGTGCCCAAATCAATTTAGAATTGCCATCAAACCATTCCCATCGCTGGGATGAAGTGCTGTTTGGCGAAGGTGGTTCGAGAATTGTGGTTTCTGTTAGTCCCGAATACCAACAAACCTGGGAATCCTACTTACAGAACAACCTAGGAAATAATTGGCAAGAGCTTGGCACTGTAGCAGATTCAGAGGTGGGTTTGCGGTTTGTTACTTCTGGTAACGAACATTTAATTACCACCAACCTGGAAGATATTACCCAGTGCTACTACAACGCCATTGAACGCCGTCTCGCTATTCATAACACTACTACAGCTAGTTAATCTTCACAAGACGCGAGCGATCGCGTCTGTTTTGATTTATTAGTAGTAGCCTCTGTGAGCATGATTACTGTACTGTTGTAAGTGGATTGGTTAAAGAAATATTAAATTTAGTTAATATTTCTCAAACCACTGCTTATGTATTGAGCCAACTGACTCACAATCCGCATCAGGAGCAAGACTGTAGCATGATTCCTCAAGATCCTCATACCTCGGATGACCAGGTGAAACTCGTTAACACATCTAGCGATATTGCTGACACTGCACCTGACAAGCCAGAGGAAGCTTGTGGTGTTTTCGGCGTTTACTCCCCAGGGGAAGACGTTGCCAAACTGACCTATTTTGGATTATACGCTCTCCAACATCGGGGTCAGGAATCAGCTGGGATTGCCACATTTGAAGGTGAAACAGTTCACGTTCACAAAGACATGGGGCTGGTTTCCCAAGTCTTTAGCGAATCAGTTCTCAAAGACTTGATTGGTGACATCGCCGTCGGTCATACTCGCTATTCCACCACAGGTTCCAGCCGCCGAGTCAACGCCCAACCAGCAGTTGTGGAAACTCGTTTGGGAGCATTAGCTCTAGCACATAATGGCAACTTAGTCAATACAGGACAGTTGCGGGAAGAATTGCTGAATAATAACTGCAATTTAGTCACCACAACGGATTCGGAAATGATTGCCTTTGCGATCGCACAGGAAGTTAATGCGGGTCATGATTGGTTAGAAGGCTCAATCCGTGCCTTTGGTCGCTGTTCTGGAGCCTTTAGTTTAGTAATTGGGACTCCTGTAGGGTTGATGGGTGTGCGCGACCCTAACGGTATTCGTCCCCTAGTGATTGGTAGTGTTGATACTAATCCCGTGCGCTACGTTCTTGCTTCTGAAACCTGCGGGCTAGATATTATTGGTGCCCAATACCTCCGCGATGTGCAACCGGGTGAGTTAGTTTGGATCACCGAGCAGGGTTTGGCTTCTTTCCACTGGGCACCACAACCCCAACGGAAGCTGTGTATCTTTGAGATGATTTACTTTGCTCGTCCGGACAGCATCATGCACAACGAAAGTCTCTATAGCTATAGAATGCGCTTGGGGAGACGACTGGCACAAGAATGTCCTACTGAAGCAGATATAGTCATTGGTGTTCCCGACTCTGGTATTCCAGCGGCTATAGGTTTCTCCCAAGTTTCCGGTATCACCTTCGCCGAAGGTTTAATTAAAAATCGCTACGTCGGACGGACTTTTATTCAACCCACCCAAACCATGCGGGAGTCAGGTATCCGCATGAAACTCAATCCTCTCAAGGATGTGCTGGCTGGTAAACGAGTGGTAATTGTTGATGACTCCATTGTCCGGGGAACTACCAGTCGCAAATTGGTAAAAGCACTGCGGGATGCGGGTGCATTGGAAGTCCACATGCGGATTTCCTCTCCTCCTGTGACTCACCCTTGCTTCTACGGTATCGACACTGACAGCCAGGATCATCTGATTGCTGCTACTAAGTCGGTGGAAGAAATCGCTGAGCAAATTGGGGTAGATAGCCTAGTCTATCTCTCCTGGGAAGGGATGTTGGAAACAACCAAAGAAGACACCAACAGCTTCTGTTCCGCTTGCTTCACGGGAGATTATCCCATCCCCGTACCCGAACTGCTGAAGCGTTCTAAGTTAATGCTGGAAAAAGCGACGGTGTAGCGATTTTAGATTTTGGATGCGTGGATTTTGAATTGTAGAGATATTTTAAGAAACGTCTCTACAATCGCGAAAAATCCTTCAGCCATGTCCTGTAGGGTCGGCAAAACTTTGCCCATCCTACTACTTATTACTCACCTTCGCTCATCTGTCCCAAGAACTTGGTTAAGTAAGGCGAGAAAACCTCGTAAATTAGCGTCAGAGGCTGTCCGTGATGCCAAAATAGGTAATGGCGTCCCCAAAAAGGTCCTGACTGACCAAAACCTGCTTCTAAAGCCTCAGAATGACCGTAATAAATGCCTTGTACATCCCGATATAATTCGGTACGTATCCGGGCTAAACTTGCCCAAACTGGTAAAGAGCGATTCTGTAAAAATTCATCTACATGGCTAGCTTCCCACCAAGAAGTAGCATAACCCAAGCGTTGACCGGAAGCAGTACGCAGCCACACCTGTCGCCTTAATCGCGGCCCTGGAACTTTTTCGATGAGTTCGGGGGCACCATCACAGTCCATGCCTACTAAAGACATATCAATTACATCGACTTCCGTAGTTTCACTGGTTAGCAATTGCAGGTGGCGTGTGGGAGAACCATCGCCCAAAAGTAGCAACTGCCAAGCAGGAGCCAGCAAACTATGAGGTAAGCCTTGTTGAATAATTTCCTCCCCCCCTTGCCAAATAGGTGTCAGGCGATGCCAAGCGGTTGGCAGTGTCAAGCTATCTGCGGGTTTAAATGATGTAGTCAAGGTTATTTACAAAACTTCACCTATTTCTAGGAAAGCATAAATTACCAAGCCTAGCAAACGCGCTTCACATCTTGCACAATGGGAGGTATAACCTCCATGACTCGTTCCCTGGTTTAACCAGGGAACAAGAAAAGCACCACCTCTTAAAAAACCATGACCCCTTACTCAGGAGTCAAGACTTTTAACTGGGCACTAAAAAATGCGGATGGCGAGACTCGAACTCGCAAGGCAAAGCCACACGCCCCTCAAACGTGCGCGTATACCAATTCCGCCACATCCGCAGATTTATTGCATTATTGGAATATAACATAACTAACAAGGTTGTGCTACGCAGAAAACAGTTTTTTTGGGGAATTGTGGATTTTAGATTTTAGATTGGGTGGTAATCGAAAATTTGTCTCTGCTCTGTGCCGACAGAGCCAGATAAAAGCAGGAAGCTAAAGTCTTAAGTCTAGGAGTAGATTTAAGCCGGTTTAGTAGAACGGATTCTCGAAAGCTTCTATTCTACTGATTACGGAACTAGAAGCTGAGAAGATGAAATTTGAAAAAATATTAATTGCTAATCGCGGGGAAATAGCTCTACGCATTCTCCGAGCCTGTGAAGAAATGGGAATTACCACAGTAGCAGTTCATTCGACGGTTGACCGCAATGCGCTGCACGTCCAACTAGCGGACGAAGCTGTTTGTATTGGGGAACCACAAAGCAGCAAGAGTTACTTGAACATTCCCAATATTATCGCCGCAGCCTTGACGCGCAATGCTAGCGCTATACATCCCGGTTATGGCTTTTTGGCAGAAAACGCTCGGTTTGCCGAAATTTGTGCTGACCATCAGATTGCTTTTATTGGTCCTTCTCCGGAAGCTATTAGGCTGATGGGGGATAAATCAACTGCCAAAGAAACCATGCAAAAAGCTGGGGTGCCGACAGTACCCGGAAGCGATGGGTTGGTGGAGTCAGAAACAGAAGGGCTGGCGATCGCAAAACAGATTGGGTTCCCACTGATGATTAAAGCCACCGCTGGTGGTGGTGGAAGGGGTATGCGTCTGGTCAGGGAACAGAGCGAATTTATCAAATCCTTCCAAGCTGCTCAAGGGGAAGCGGGTGCAGCCTTTGGCAATTCTGGTGTTTATCTGGAAAAATTTATCGAACGACCCCGCCATATTGAATTTCAAATTTTGGCGGATAACCACGGTAATGTCATTCATCTAGGTGAACGGGATTGCTCTATTCAACGCCGCAACCAAAAATTACTAGAAGAAGCCCCTAGCCCTGCCCTTAGTGCTGAGTTACGCTTAAGAATGGGTGAAGCAGCAGTCCGCGCTGCCCAATTTATTAGATATAGTGGGGCGGGTACAATTGAGTTTCTCTTGGATCAATCCGGTCAATTCTACTTCATGGAAATGAACACGCGGATTCAAGTCGAGCATCCAGTTACAGAAATGATTACTGGGATAGACTTAGTAGCAGAACAAATTCGCATAGCCCAAGGGGAAAAACTGAAGCTTACCCAAGACCAAGTAACACTCCGTGGTCATGCAATTGAATGTCGGATCAACGCCGAAGACCCGGATTATAACTTTCGTCCGTCAGCCGGACGCATCAGTGGCTACCTTCCCCCAGGAGGTCCTGGTGTTCGCATGGATTCCCACGTTTACACCGATTACCAAATCCCTCCCTACTACGATTCCCTGATTGGTAAGTTAATTGTTTGGGGACCCGACCGCACCACAGCCATTAAGCGAATGCGACGAGCGTTACGAGAATGCGCTATTACCGGACTACCCACCACGATTGGATTTCATCAGAAAATCATGGAACACCCACAGTTTTTGCAGGGTAATGTCTATACCAACTTTGTGCAGGAGATGAAGGGGCAGTTGTAAGGGAATGGGGCATTGGGCATTGGGCATGGATATTTTCCTAATCCCTAATCCCTAATCCCTAATCCCTAATCCCTAATCCCCATTCCCTACTGGACGCGAGTCAGCATGGTCAAAAGTCCTTGCTGACCGAGGAGAATTTCTCGCATCAGGCTAAAGATACCAACCCAAATCACAGGGGTAATGTCCACACCACCCAGGGGTGGTATCAGCTTGCGCGATGGCGCTAAAAATGGCTCTGTAGGTGCCGCCACCAAAATTAGTGGAAAGCGATTGAGATCGACTTGGGGATACCAAGTCAAGATAATCCGGAAGATAAACAAAAATATCATCAGTCCCAAAGTGAGACCGAGAGTCCAGCTAGCAATGGTAACACCAGTCATGGGTTGTAACTCAGTAGTTGAAACAAGTGTGAAGAAACAAAAACTTAGGCCAGAGCAGCAAATTCTTAAGCTTTGTTAATAATTCTGTTGATAATTTTAACGAAATGCTGCCACTAGAGAATGGCTAATGGGAAGGAGGGGAGTAGGGGTGGAGGGGAGAATTCCCCATTAGCGATTAGGCATTGGTTTCATTACCTATTCCTCAATCTCCACAAGGTATGATAGACCTTAAAATTATGATGACGAGTGTAACAAAAGGTTGAAATCTATGACACCTTCTTTAGCTAATTTCCTTTGGAGTCTGCTGGCGGGAACTCTGATTGTGGTTATCCCAGCCACAGTGTTTCTGATTTTCATTAGTCAAAAAGACAAGATTCAGCGTTCCTAAACCTGAAAGCAGAAGCTTAGACTGGCAAAACTTATTGTCTGTCAGCTAAAGGCTATACCAAGTTCAGCTACGCAATTCTTGCCATTGACGGTCAGAAACACTGGGCTGATAAAATCTATAGCGCTGTTTGAGATTTGAATTTACAGCTTCAAAGCATAAAGTATTGCTTTGAAGCTTCACTAGTATATGTCCAGCTTCAGTAGAGATTTTTATCCTGAGTAGCTAACATAGATTTGATATTGGGAAAACAGTAATGGTACATTTTGGGCTGAACTCAGCCAGTATTCTGGCTCAGGTAAATTTTGGGACAAACTCAGCCAGTATTCTGGGAATTTTCCTGGCTGTGGCTGGGGCAGCGCTGTATTTCTTGCGCTCTGTGCGTCCAGAGCTATCACGAGATCAAGATATATTTTTTGCTGCTGTTGGTTTACTTTGCGGCTTCATTCTTATTTTCCAAGGGTGGCGACTCGACCCGATTCTGCAATTTGGTCAGTTATTGCTAGTAGGCTCCACGGTATTTTTTGCGGTTGAAAGTATTCGCTTGCGGGGTATTGCTACCGAGCAAGCCAAGCGCAATACCAAAATTGTCGATGACGAACGCCCAGTAAGCAATCGCTATAAGTATGAAGACAGGTATGAATACGATGTGCAGGCAGAGTTAGAAGAACTAGAACCTTACGAAGAACCAGCACCCCGTCGCCGAATTCGCGGCAGCACAGAGACTCGCTCCTCTCGTGATGATTATTACGAGGATGAAGCACCGCAAAGCAGCGATCGCCGCACCACTAGAGACAGGGACAGGTCTTCTAGCGATAGGTATTCGACCGGGGAAAAACCAAAACGTCGTAGTTCTTCTCGTCCACCTAGCCGCAGCGCTGAGAGGACGAATGATGATGAATGGGATTCTTCTCCCAAGCAAGTTGATGATTGGGATAGTTCAAATCGGGAAGACAGAAGACCACGACGTCCTAGCAGTAATGGCTCCTCCCGTCCCGAAATGAATGACGAGGATGTAACTCCTCCCCCCAGAAAAAAAAGACGTCGTCCATCGACAGAATCAACTCCCCGACCCCAACCTCAAGATGATGACGATGTAATCTCTACGGACTACGTAGAGTACAAACCAATTAACAAGTCAACCGACGACGAGTCAGATAATTCCACCAATTTTGACGACGATATTTAAGTAGTGCAACAGTTCAGTGTGCTGAGTTAACAATTAACTCAGCACTCTTGCTACCCACGGAGGCGATGGAAAACGATTGATGTGAAAAAATTTACGCCTATATTTCGGCTCCAGCGATTAATTCATTGGGGTCTAGGATTTGGGTTGGCAAGTTTAGTTAGCGCTTGTAGTCCTGGTGATATTCCGATTGGTTCTAGTAATCTCAACAGTCGCTTCACAGAAGAGCAACCTGCTTTGAGTGGAAATGGACGCTACTTAGCACTAGTTTCTCATCGCAACGGTATGCAGCAATTACTACTGTACGACTTAGCCAATCGACAATTTATACCATTACCTCGGTTGAACCGCAACCAAACCATTGCCGAAAGTCCCAGTGTCAGTTATACCGCACGCTATATTGTTTACTTGACGAGTGACCAAGGTAGACCTGTAGTTGGTTTGTACGACCGTGCGACGCAACAGTCCCAATATGTCACCCAAGGATATTTAGGTTGGGTGAGAAATCCCAGCATTAGCCCTGATGGTCGTTATATTGTCTTTGAAAGCGCTAGCCGGGGTCAATGGGATATAGAAGTTTTAGACAGGGGACCAAATATTGAGTTAGATATTCCTCAAGGTGCCCCTGTGACCGCACCACCTATACGGTAATCGGGAATGGGACACGCTCGACGCTTGGAATAGGGATGAGAAAAACTAATGACTAATGACTAATGACTATAAAGCGCTCTATTTTTATGATTATGGTTGCTAGTAGCTTGAGCTTTGTAAGTGGCTGTACTGGCTATCCTCGGCTGTTAGGTTTTACTTTCGATCCGGGAGGTAGGAGTCTTAATAGTCCGTCTTCGGAATTAAATCCGCAAATTGCTGGTAGATATATTGTATTTACTTCCGACCGACGGGGTACTCAAGATGTGTATATATTTGATACGGTGACACGCAGTTTGGTTGATTTACCGGGGTTAAATTCCTTTGATACTCTCGCCTCTCATCCTAGTGTTTCCCAAGATAGTCGTTATGTCGTGTTTGCTGCTAGCCGTCAAGGACGCTCGGCTATCTTTCTCTACGACCGGGAAACACGTCAATCTCGCAATTTAACCGCTAACCTGCAAGCGGAAGTACGCAACCCTAGTATCAGCGCAGATGGCTCTAGAATTGCCTTTGAAGCCAGTACAAATGGGCAATGGGATATTTTGGTCTATGACCGTTTTGGGACACCTTTAAGTGTGCCGTAAGCGCCAATGCAATGTTTATTTTACTAGGTGGGCATTGCCCACCTTACATTTTGTACAGACGCGGTGAATCCCCTCTCTACTTTCTATCAGCTTCTTGTAATACATCTTCGATCAGCGATCGCACTTCTAGGACGCCATCGGAGTATTCAAAGAACAATGGCATTTTACCGCGTGCGATCATCCGTAAGCCCAAGGGAGCAATACTCAGGATACCTTTAATGTCTTTGAGGTAGTTACCCACCACTTGGAAGCCAAACTGACGTTCATCAATCCAACCTGCTTGTTGAACTAACTCGATTAATACCTTACGATGGCGAATTGGGCGAGAGAAGTCTTTAGTTTTGCGTTCCAAAATTTCGTGTTTTATTTTGCTGATTTGATCCAAGGGAGCGACTTCCATTGGACAAACGGCATTGCAATAAAAACAACGGGTACAACCCCAAACACCTTTTTTAGCATCGTTGTATGTTTCTAAGCGGTTTTCTGTGTCGCTATCACGGGAGTCTGCTACCATCCGGTAAGCTTTAGCAAGAGCATGGGGTCCGACAAAATCTGGATTAACTTCACGAGCATTGCATTCTGAGTAGCAAGCTCCACACATAATACAGTTACCTGTTTGATCCAGCTTGGCTCTTTGGGAGGGTGTTTGGAGAAATTCCCGTTCCGGAACTTGTCGTGCTGCTGTACTCACATAGGGAGAAACATCTTCTAGATGGTTCCAGAAACTACTCATATCGACCACCAAATCCTTAATTACGGGCATATTCCCCAAGGGTGTTATGGTTATTTCTGGAATAGCATTACCATTGGTTTGATTTGAAAATCGGGCTATTTCACTACCAATATTTTCTTTACAAGCCAAAGCCGAGCGTCCATTGATTCGGATAGCACAGCTACCACAAATGGTATTGCGGCAATTCTTACGAAATGCCAAAGTGCCATCTTGTTCCCATTTAATCCGATTCAGACAATCGAGGATGGTAGTCCCCGGTTCAGCCTCTAAACTATAGGTTTGCACAACTGGTGCAGAATTTTGCGTCTGCCGAACAATCTTAAAATTAACTTGCATGGTCACCAACTAGAGTCTTGAAACTGCGACACTTGCAACAGAATGATTGCTTTAGCCGCTCTGCCGATCATCCAAGGATTTTCTTGATGACCCTTGATGAAGAGGTCATCTTTATATTTGCCTGATGATTAAACAGCTACTGCATCTAGTTTAGGGCGCTTACAGTTAAGGGCTGCGGTTCTAAATATTTGCTATACAATCTCGGAAGGGTTGAGTGAGAACTTTGTCAACCTCTACAGACAGGAGTAAAAAAGGATATCTCTTTGTAGGCTGATGTCAGGAGTTCTCATGCAGAGGATTGAGGAAATATTACATAATCTTGAAGGTTAGACATTTTTTTGCTTATATAGGAAGTGTTAAAAGTGACGGACAACATCCTCTAATCTAAATCAGATTACATTTATATGTAACTCCCGGTCGAAAACTTTTGTCTAAATAAAATGAATTTTTATAAAAGCCTTAGACAATCCCCGTCCCCTTGGGGGTGATTTAGATAAAATTTTCCTAGAAGTTCAACTCAAAATTAATCAACAATTTTGCTATTATTATTCCATGCTAGTATTTAAGACTAAATTGGGGCATAACAAAGACCTGTATTACTGGCTATCCAAGCCCTGTAATTAACTCCTTTGTTTTTGCGTAATGTAGAACGCGATCTTCGTGGAGCTACAAGCAGATGAACGGTGTATGCCAGCGCCATCATATTTAAATGGTGGGCTGTCATAAGCTATGGATGACAAGTGGGTACAACCCCTCACTCAAGAGGGTCATTCATTAATTGCGGAGGCTAAAAATTCAGCAATTAGTTGGTTCTACCAATGGTTTTTCGTAGTAGAACTCACCCAAATTGTAAAGATAGCTTAAACTTACACCCAGACTCCAAGACCAAACAAGAAAATTATTTGCCGTTCTCTGGCAAATAATGGCTAAAATTGCTCTTAATTGACGGCAATTAAACCTGTCAGACCATTCCAGGTCATCGTTTGTGGACAACCATAAGAGTTGCTTGGAGGGTAATCTCAATAGGAACATAACTGCATCCCTGGAAAATGCCAGGGTTTACCAAAGATGTCAAAAGCAAAATACTAGCAGCGGACAACTTTGGGCAACAATTGTAGAGAACGTAAGGATATTTTGAGGGTAATGACTGAAACTGCAACTGCGCTAACCGGAAAAGCACTATTGGCTAAGGTAAAAGAACTGTCCAGTTTACCTCGGCGAGAAAGAGCAAAACAGTGTGGGTATTACACTGTTACTAAGAATAATCAAGTGCGCGTCAATCTCACCGATTTTTATGACGCCTTATTATCTGCACGGGGAATTCCTCTGTCTCCAGAAGCTCCAAAAGATGGACGGGGTCGCGAACCGACATATCGTGTTAGTGTTCATCAAAACGGACAAATTGTAATTGGTGCAACTTACACCAAAGCTATGGGCTTAAAACCGGGTGATGAATTTGAAATTAAGCTGGGCTATAAGCACATTCACTTGATTCAACTGGACACTGGAAAAGGAGACCTCCCAGACACCGATCCGGAAGACGACGACGAAGAATAGGAGAAGTAAATTTTTATAGGAAAATAGGCTGCAAGCTCCAAAGTGAATCTCTGAAAATGGAAAAGTTTTCAGAGATAAACTTCCGTGATAGTCGAGGATAAAATCCATTGGGAAGACTTATCCTCTGGTCAAACACGGTAAAATACATATGCCAGTAGAAGTGGCTGTTTTAATTGTAATATCAATGTCTCACCCAGCAGCCAAGGCCTTGCTGTCATTTTTGGCAGATTCACCTGCATTACTTCAAGTAGGGGCTTTTTTCATAGTTTGGGTAATAGCCTGGATACCTCTGGTGGTGATGTTAAGCCTAACTTTAAAATGGCAACCTTCACCATCTTTGCTGGTAGAACAAAAACTGCCATTGGTGGTGTCTCTTTACCTAATTGCTCCCCTAATTTGTGGGATATTTACTAGGCTGAGTTCAGCTACATTTTCCGACTACGGCTTCCCGATTCATTTTTCGCTCTTACCTTCCGTGGGACTAGGTTTTGGCTTAGGAGTGCTGAGCCTAGTCCTAGTTTTTGGGATGCAATTAATCTTAGGTTGGTGTACCTGGCAATGGTCAAATGATATAGAAAAGCAATTTATCGGCGCTGTGGTGCCAATTTTTTTGGTGGCATTATTTGTTGGTGTGATAGAAGAATTAATATTCCGGGGTTTTTTATTGACCAAATTGGGACAAGATTATCCCTTGATTGCTGCTGCTGCAATTTCCAGCGTCATTTTTGCTCTATTACATTTAATTTGGGAGCAAAAAGAAACTATACCCCAATTACCAGGACTGTGGCTGATGGGTATGGTATTAGTGCTAGCAAGGTTTGCAGATGGTGGTAATTTGGGTATAGCTTGGGGACTCCACGCTGGATGGGTGTGGGCGATCGCATCCATTGATACGGTAAAGCTGATTAGTTACACTGGTAAGACACCACAGTGGGTGACAGGTATAGATAACAAACCGCTAGCTGGTGTGGCGGGTATTACTTGTTTATTGCTGACTGGGGTGATTTTGTGGGTGTTGTTGGGGTATTTTTAGTCCCAAGCGCCAAGAACTATCCTAGGGTAGGAAAAATAAACCACAGATAAACACAGATATGTTATCTGTTTATATTCGTGTTTATCTGTGGCTAGCGCTGCACTTGTGCATTTAAATGGGGACTAATAAGTCTATTAAGCAGTTGGTGGTAGGACTACTCGCTTGGCTAAGCCTAGCATCTTCAGGATGCTAATTACCCACCAAGTCATATCAATTTCCCACCATTTCCATCCAGCTTTTGCTACATTTGGGTAAGCGTGGTGGTTGTTATGCCAACCTTCTCCGTAGGTGAGAATTGCAGCCCACCAGAGATTACGGGAATTATCTTGGGAGTCGAAGGTACGGTAGCCTCTCATATGGGTAGCAGAATTGATTAACCATGTGCTATGCCATAGTAAAACAGCCCGTAAGAATATCCCGTAGATGACAAAAGACCAACCTCCCAGCAAATACAGCAAAACCCCTAAAGGAAATTGCAGCAGGAGAAAGTAACGGTCTAACCAACGGTAAAATCCGTCTTTGTCTAGGTCAGGGGCAAATTTTCTGTAATTTTCGTAATCATAAAACTCTGCACGGGGATAAAGTATCCACAGCATATGACTCCACCAAAAACCGCGACGTGCAGAGTAGGGGTCTAGGTCGTTATCTTCTGTATGTAAGTGGTGCATTCGGTGTCCAGCAACCCAAAAAATAGGTCCACCTTGCAAAGCTAAAGCACCAATAAAGGCGATCGCATATTCCAACGCCTTAGGTACCTGAAGACTGCGGTGAGTTAATAGTCGGTGATATCCCAAGCAAATACCAATACTACCAAACAACCAATGGAGAAATATTGTCACTCCTAAAGCCGACCAAGAAAAAAACCAGGGAGCTAAACACGCTAAAAGGTGAATCGTGCTGAAAAATACCACATTTATCCATCTCAGTTTTAGGGATTGCTCTGTTTGTGGAGCAGTTTCAATTGAATTGGAAGTCATGAAAATCCTTTTTACACGCAGAAATCAAGCCGTGCTAAAAAATACAGCACAGCTAGCTGTACGCTCCTACTGGGATAAATTGGTAAAACTAACGCTTGCGTCCATAAAACCGTTACAGTAGGAGCAGAATATGCAAGTGTTACTTACAAGATAAGCCTAGCAATTTATGGAAAATTATGCAAGTATTACTTGCATTTTACTTATGTCTTCACAAAGCAATCCCACCAGACAGCGATTAATCAACGCAGCCCTTGAATTATTTGCATCTCAAGGTGTAACCGAAACCACAACCAAACAAATTGCCGAGCTAGCGTCCGTTAATGAAGTAACCCTATTCCGCCATTTTGGTAATAAACATGGTTTGCTCTTAGCGGTGATGCAAGAAGCTGCCGTATTTACCAATTTGGGTCAAACCTTAGTTCAGCAGGCAAACAACACCAGTAGTATTTACCAGGCGCTGAAAGAATACGCTACAGCTTGCTTGCAGGCGCTAGAGGGTGTTCCGCAAGTGGTACGCTCGGTAGTCGGGGAAGCCGGACAGTATCCCTCAGAAAATCGGGAAGCACTAGGTCGGGGGTTTACCCAGGCAAATCGTTATGTTGCTGAATACTTTCAGACGGTTATCGACCGTGGACAGTTGCACACCCATCTAAGTGCAGAAAAACTGGCGAGTTTGCTAAATGGGATGTTGCTAGGCTATGCCGTGATTGAATTTACGAGTGAATTTCACGAACTTTGGCAAGATAGGCATGACTTTTTAGAGAATTTGATTACACTATTTTTGCACGGCGCTGTCTCTCCTTTACCAGAAACAACCGCAGATGCTCTGGGTTTAGTTAGACAAAAGCCAGTTACCATCGAAACAGTAACCGAAAAAGTAGGCGATTTACCCGCAAATTTAGTTAATTTAATCTTGCAACGAGCAAAAAAACAGGGGCTGCAAGAGTACGCCTTAATGTATGTTTTGTTTGGCTCAGGGCTGAATCCGCTAGAAATTATCTGTTTAGAGCGATCGCACCACATTAGCGATTCGACACAGCAATTATTAGAAGTTACCCAAGGATTAGTGCGACAGGTTCCCCTGAATCAATGGATTATGGGTAAGCGTTATGGTACCTATACACGTAATCCCCTAACTCAATGGCTCAAAAGTCGAAAAGATAGTCAATCAGCCTTGTTTGTGCATAAAAACGGGCAACCACTGACAGAAACGGAGGTAAAACAACAATGGCAAGAATTGACTAGCGAATTACTCACCCCGTCAGGACAACCACCTACTATTGAGCAAGCACAACAGACTTGGTGCGTGGAAATGTTGATGCGGGGAATGAATATAGAAGATATGTGTATTTTGACAGGTTGGGATGGGATTATATTGCAGCCCTATGCTCGCAGAGCTAGGGAAAAAGCAGCATTGGAGCAAGCGATTCGTTTAGATCGGAAGATATAAACTTTGATCCAGACGAGTAATATATTTTGTGGCGTCACCCAACTGCAAATATTGTCGTTCAATCACAAGTTTGATGTTGGGTACTCTTATCTGCACCTAACCATCGCTAGATACTAAGTTGTTAATAGTAGCCTAGCAAAGACAGTCCTACTACGAACAAATACTATATAAGCATCCTCAATACATTTCAATATTTAGATGAAAAGTTGGTAATTACAAATCTTCACCAAAATTGTAAAGTTTTTCTCGTTTTTGAGAATAGAGTCATTAAAATACGAGTTGACAATACTTTCAAGGATTTGTACAATTTTCATAATCTCGGCGGCGTATTACTAAATTCTAAATAATCTTCATTGGTGACTTTTGTATCTAAAATTAAGTTTTATTTTTTACTTTTATTCCCTTTACTGAGTTATTAAAAATCTAGTTATACAAAAATTTACAGATAAAATGTGAAGTAACGTAAAGTGGTGAGAGGTACAATAGCCTAGCATTAATTAATTGAGTCTTATTTGTGTTATCATTACTACCCTCTTATCATAGAAACACATAAAATAGTTTTGTGGTTTTATAAACTGTGTTTCTGGTCAAGGGGAGGGAGAGGATAATTACCCTTGACCCTTAAGGATTGACTGGGTAGGTTAGCAAGGCTGTGCTAACCTACTGACTAATAACTAATGACTAAATTCCAAAGTCGGCCAGTCAGGTTCACGATAGTATCTTGTCATGTCGTCAAACTTTCGCAGGTCGGCACGGTTTACTATGAATTCTGGGGAATTTTCCAGCCATTGGTGATTTAATTCCCAGAACATATTGCCTAAGCGTTCTCGGTCTAAATCCGGCACAACATCACCAAAATATCCCAATGTAACGTGAGCCGTGAGGTGGTAATGTTGTTCAATACCCAAGGCAATTAACTGCGGAGTTTGATATAGGGCGCGGCGTAATTGCACAATCCGCTCGTAAGATTGTTCATCTTTTGGTACTAAAGTAACGCCGATAGCTCTGGGCATGACTATCATTCCTAGCATTTGCCAGCGAATAGGTTCTGTTTGGTGTGCGATTAATTTCTGCCACTGCCCGAAAATATTACCAATACAGGAGCATAACTTGGCTTCGTAGTCGGTATGTTTTTCACAGGCATCGAGGTAAGCGCTTTCCCAGATTAAATCTGCCAAAGTGAAATGAAAGCTGCTGCTTGGTAAAGGTACAATCAAACCACTATCACCAGACAATTGCAAAAGTTGCTCTTGACAAGAGAGTAAGTAACTGTAAAACGGTACATTTTGGGAATCTTCTACAGCCGGTGGAGTAATTATGGTAAAGCCGGGAAAGAAAGCGGGTTTTCTGCCGCCTTCAGGTGCTAGCTTAAACTTATAAGATTCATGAATGTGCTGCGCTTGGGAGCTATAAGCTTCCGGTAACATCATTCGTGCTAGTCGATTTAGGTAAGTCTGATAGTTATCGTCCACTTTTGATGCCCTCGTATTCTTACTTGATTGATTGTAGGCAAAATTACTCTAATTGACCGTGCAGGTCAAAAGTATCTAACTTTTAGTCAATAGTCAAATTACTGATTACCTATTCCCCAAGACCTATTACCCATTACGCAAGACCTAATTAAGGAGTTCCCTATGCCTGTTGAGATGTATTGGGGTGAAGATGATTTTGCCATAGAAAAAGCAGTTACTAGTTTACGCTCGCGGGTTCTCGATCCGATGTGGGCGAGTTTTAACTATAGCGCTATCCCACCAGATCAATCCGATGCAGTAATTCAAGGATTAAATCAAGTAATGACCCCACCCTTTGGTGCTGGGGGACGGTTGGTTTGGCTGGTGGATACCAACCTTTGTCAGCAGTGTTCCGAACAGCTATTAGCGGAACTAAAAAGAACTTTACCAGCTATTCCCGAAAACGCAGTGTTATTGCTCACGAGTAGTAAAAAGCCGGATGGGCGACTGAAATCCAGTCAATTATTGAAAGAATATGCTAAAGTCACAGAATTTTCCTTGATACCTCCTTGGAAAACAGAATTGCTAGTGCAAGCCGTCAATCAAACTGCTCAAAGCATTGGGGTGAGACTAACTGCCAAAAGTGCCCAAATCTTGGCAGAAGCTGTAGGTAACGATACGCGGCAACTTTACAATGAGCTAGAAAAACTCAAGCTGTATAACTCTGATATCAACAGGGCTATAGATGTAGACAGCGTTGCCAAATTAATAAGTAATAGTACACAAAATAGCTTACAGTTAGCAGCAGCAATTAGAACTGGGGATACAGCCAAGGCTTTACTATTAGTTAGCGATTTAATCAACGCTTCCGAACCAGGGTTGCGGATAGTAGCGACATTAATCGGGCAATTTCGTACCTGGTTGTGGGTAAAGTTAATGATAGAAGCTGGGGAACGCGATCCACAGGCTATTGCTGAAGCTGCGGAGGTAGGGAACCCCAAGCGGATTTATTTTTTACAACAAGAGGTAAAAATCCTATCCCTACAACAACTGCTTGCGACCTTACCGATACTCTTGGAATTAGAAGTGAGTCTGAAACAAGGATCTACAGAGTTATCAGCGCTCCAGACAAAAGTCATAGAACTTTGTCAACTATGTGCAGCAAACTTAAATATCAAATAAAAGCCGGATTTGTCACCTGTTTTCTGGAACATCTGACTCCTAAAATAATTCAAAGTAACTAATACCACAGTATAGTAGGAATTTTTCGTCATAAGCCATGCTCAGAGAATTTAGCCATTCCTTGTTTCGAGATTACTTACACGGAATAATGTCACAAACCCTAATTGTTGGTACTCTAGCAACTGTGGGATTGATGACTGGAGTGATTCCTGATATCACTGCCGAAAACAGTAGTTTAATATTTAGTTCCGTTGCTGCTGCACAACAACAAGTTGATAGCAAAGAAATTAGAAACTACGCTTTAGCGGTGCTAGGAATGGAACCGACTCGTCAACAAGCCTACGACGAAATTAAAAGGATTATAAATAAAGAACCTCCAGCGATTGTTTGTAACAAACCAGACAGTTTCAACGCACTTCCTGGTAATGCTAGAAATATTGCTGCGAATTACTGCAAGCGCTCCAAAGAAATAGTTGAAAGTAATGGACTGACTATTTCTCGATTTAATGAAATAACTCAACAATTGCAAAAAGACGATAATCTAAAAAGGCGGATTTCTAATGAATTACTACGGGTACAGAATGCTGCTGGTTCTCCCTAAAATCTGCAAATAAATTCAATTGATGTTCATCATACAAATGCCTATGATATTAGTCCTGAGTCCCTAGGGGCACAAGGCCTTGCGCCCTTACTGAGTAAGAGTTATGATTTTTTAGTTATGAGTGTTGAGAACAAAACGGTAAATAATTAAAAACTCAGCACTCAGTAGGGGTAAAATCTTGCCCCTACTGACTCAGGACTTATCAATCGCCTTTGGATCTACTCCTGATTAGTTGCCAAAATTATTTGTCGTTTGGCGTGAATATTTTTCATATGCTTTTTCACCGTATTCAGAGAAATGTAAAGTTGAGATGCAATTTCTTTGTAACTGTAGTTAGCACGGTAGAGTGACCAAATTTCTGCCTCTCGGTGAGTCATGCTGTATTTTTTTGATTCGGTAAGAGCTACGTTTCTTAAAGATTCATATCGGTCTTCAATTGTCACTAACAAACAAGGATGATTGAACTTCTCCAATTCTAGCCATCTCACCCGAATTCGGAAAATACAAGCTTTATTTAAGGTTATTTCATCAAAGAGAATAATGTTTTGGTTAGGAAACAAGCTGCGACTTTCAATCAAAGATTGGCAAGTCTTCCAAATTGCTGGGGGAATCAATTGAGAACAGTGTATACCTTCATTCAATTGACAGCAAATCCGAGAGGCTGATGCATTAGCATGAACTAACTCTCCCCTCTCCGTCAAAATTAATATACCATCTAGCAAGCCTTCCAGCACTTCTTGCAAGAAATCTGGTTTTTGCCAACTATCAAAACAAAAGCCATCTAATTGTTGTGTTGAAATCGAGGATTTTTCCGGAGTTTTTGTGAGGGTTTTCATTTTAGGTGCTTATAATCTTCAAAATGCTGTTTCTTGAGTAGTTCCATTGGAGTTGAACTATGCATCCTGATTTGACTAGATAATTGTCTGGGTAGATTTGCTTTTGTGTCGTAGAGCGCTTCTACTGATGCAATCAGAGCTTTTGTCCCATCTGTTACATGCGACCCTAAATGTACTACCCTTGCGCGGTCTTGAGCTTTAGCGCTTTGTGGTTAACTAAATCTTTATACAAGTCTGTATTCCTATATTCCAGATGCCATTGCCTTACATCCGCACTACACTCGATTACAGGTCAGTAAACCTTGCGATTAGAGGAAGAGAATACTGGTAAAATGGGTGATTATTAGTCAATATCTATACTTTTACTTATAAAGATGGGAAATCACATTTAAAAATTTGAAGTTATTTAAATTACAAGTCAAAGAGGCTAAATCCGGAAAATATTAGAAAAATTACTGAATTTAAGGAGAATTAAAAAAATATATTTTACTTACAAATCATAAATTACTTTTTCTTTAAAAAGTAATTTTAAATACATATATTGAAAAAGTAAATTTTTGTTACGAACCTTGGGCTGGAATCTGTTCTGAAAGATATCGCTGAGACTCTGCCCTTTGACTAATAAAATCAGTGGGGAGACTTACTCCTCTCCACACCCTACACAAGTTAAAATCTTATGGATCGCATTACAAAACTTAATTAGAGTAGGAGAGGCACAATTATGGTTGAGGGAACCCAAGTCCAAAGTTTTTTAGATGGTTTTGCTGTGGGTGAACTCACAGGTCAGCTAAAACATACTGAACCTGCTCAAATCAAAAAATGGATGCCCCTACAGAAACTGAAGGATTTTAAAGGAGTGCTGCAAAAGTATAACTACAGTATTGTTGGGATAGGTAGTCATCCTTCGCAACCAGATACAGTGTTGATGACAGCTAAGAAAACATCTGCTGGGACTAACCCGAAGTTCATTCAAGCCGTTGCTAGAGATAATCATTTCATGGATGGCTGGGAAGCTGGTTGTTTAGCTGGATTATTGCGCTATAAACGACCAGAAATGGTAGAGGAGTGGGTGCGACTTCGCAACCTAGAAGCGCTGCAACAGGTTATTGATGAGCATGGATATATGGTTCTCTCTGTGCGTGTCCATCCAGAAGATAAAAGATGGATGTTGCTGGTGGCGCAGCGGATTTAATAGTGCCGATTCCAGAATTCATCAGTCCTAGGTACAGGTTGAAGAAAGGCAGTGCAGCCAAGCAAATATTACTGACTCACTGCCACAACCAATTAACAACCTGTACTATTGAGGATACTCCAATAAATAAGATTGCAATTACTGGTGTGAATACTCAAATTAATATCGCCGCTTTTACTTGCAGTCTTGGAGACCTGAAGGTTTTCACCGATGACCCAGATACCGTTCAACCACATACTATTTTGCGGCAAGATGAGCCGTTTTCTGCGGCGGTGAGGGTTGAGTTCTCTGGTGCAGGTGCGATCGCTCTGGTGCCCCTAGAAATGTCTATTCAAGTCGAATTTTTCGCCCACCCCTTGGGTCTTGGGGTCACGGTCGAGTTAGGTAAGGCGACTATAAATACAGCCGCACATGTTTTTATTTACACCCCTATCCTAAATGTAACCGGAGGAGCCAAAGTAGGCTTGTTATTGGAAAAGATTTACCAAATCAGGGCTTTATTGTGTGTAGGGGCTTCTGGCTTCCCGGCGTTGGTAGTTGGATTTACTGAGGGTTTGACGCTGCAAATTTACAATGCTAATCCTGATTAACAGGAGTTCCCAGGACTATAATTCGTCCCGATGACATTTTCTTCGTTGATGATTACTAGTGCTGATTAGTTTCATAGTTAACCTTTTATTTTCTTTAGCAATTCTTTAAATTTCTTTAAGTATTTACCACATCATCTATTGTCAGAGGATTGTTATTTATTAGTCAAGTATTATTTTTATATTTGCTAATGTTATACTTAATACATATTCCATTGTAATTTGTGAAATAAAAACTTTCGGAATCAGGGTGAAATCTTAGGAATTAAGAATAGTCAGGATAAAGAGGAGAGACGCTAGGAGTGGAGGATTTATTTCTTCTACCGCACTCATCTTTCTAGTCTGATGTATCTAAACCTGTTAAGCACTCTGAAAATAAAAAACGTAACCTATGTCCCTGAACTTTTCAGGTAAAAATCTCCGAGGTTTGTCTTTCCGAGGAAAAAACCTCACTGGTGCTGATTTTAGCTATGCTGATGTTCGTGGTGTAGACTTCAGCAATGCCATTCTCCAGAATGCTAACTTTAGCCATGTCCAAGCAGGACTGCAATTTCGCTGGAAAATTGCCTTAATAATTATACCTCTGTTTATATCAATAATCTTGAGATTTGTTGGTTGGATAGTAGGTAGGGGAACATTAGGAGCTATCGTAATTCCTGCAATTGTTGGGGTAGCTCTAATCAGTTATATTGGTTGGCAAACCTTAGTTAATAATCGCCAATTTTTCGGAATCAAAAACATAATTGTAGGCTGGTCAACTATTAAAGGTACGAAATTTTGCGGTGCTGATTTAACTGATGCTGATTTTAGCTTTGCTAAGCTGAAGTATACAGATTTTCGCCAAGCTACAATCACCCGCACAAATTTTCATAACAGCAAAAATTTAGACTTTGCGAGAGTGAATGGCACAATTTTAATCGATGACAAAGTACGGGATTTAGTCGTCAGCAAAAGAGGTGCAAATAAATCTTTTATTGGATGTAATCTCCAAGGTGCAAATTTAGCCGGAGCGGATTTAAATGCTGCTAATTTAACAGCAGCAAATCTCTGGGAAGCTACTTTAGAGGGAGCTTGGTTAGAGGGATGCAATTTAACTAGAACTCAAGTCGTAAAAACTAACTTTTATCAAGCTAGATTGACTGGTGCTTGTTTAGAAGCTTGGAATATTGACAGTACAACCAATCTTGAAGGAGTTATATGCGACTTTGTTTATCTGCTTAATAATCACAGAGAACGTCGTCCTAGTAGTGGTAATTTTGCCGTATGTGATTTCACCAAAATATTTCAACCTGTTTTACATACGGTGGATTTAATCTTTCGTAAGGGGATTAATTTAGAAGCTTTAATGTCTTCATTTCAAAAATTAAATATTGAGTATAAAGCTGGAGAACTATCTATCCGCAGTATTGAAAATATTGGCGATGGAGTGGTTCTGGTGCGCGTGCAGGTTCCTGTGGATGTGAATAAGGAACAAATTCATAATGCAGTGCTAGAAAATTATAAATTAGCACTGCAAGAGGTAGACGATAAATACCAAGATAACATCAGAAGTCAAAATAGCAAATTGGAAAACTGGTCAGATTTTGCTGATAATTTAGATAAAAATACCACTGGTTATTCTTCGGGAAAATTAGTAGTTATAAAGCTAGAAGACGGAGATGATAGAACCGGATTTACGGTGACGCTACAAATGGGTGAATATGGCAGCTTACCATCTATAGAATCTAGGGTTAAGTTACCATATTCTGAGCAAATTATCCAGTTTTATAAACAATGGCGAGCATCATATCGCCGGAGTATTGAAGCAAATTTTAGATTAACAATTCCTGATAGTAAACTAACAAATTTGAAGAGAAATGAAGTTTTTAACGAATGCATATCTGCTGCAGAAACTTGGAAAATTTGTTTTAATAATTGGCTAAAATCTCCAGATATATGGCCGATAAAGGAGTGGATAATAGAAAATATAAATTACCAGGAATCTCTACGCATAATCATCGAAACAGAAAATGAGCAATTGCGGTGCTTACCTTGGAATATTTGGGATTTATTTGAGCAATATCCATACGCAGAAATAGGTTTGAGTAGTTATAGATATCAAAAAAATCCCAATTTTTTTAACCCAAAAAACAAAGTAAAAGTTTTGGTAATCATCGGGAATGAACGGGATATTAATGTCAAAAAATACCAAGCAATGGTAGAAGAAATTCCAGATGCTCAAGTGACTTTTATGGTGGAACCGGAAGTGTGGGAATTAAATGATAATCTCTGGGAAAAAAATTGGGATATTGTGTTTTTTGGCAGCCATAGTTACCGTTGTGGAGATACGGGGTCAGGGAAGATTTATATCAATCAAACAGAAGGCTTAACAATTAAGCAATTAAAGCACAGCTTGAGAACTGCGATCGCTCACGGTTTGCGCTTAGCAATATTCAATTGTATCGACGGTTTAGAGCTGGCAGCTAATTTGTCAACATTACATTTTCCCCAGATAATTGTCATGCGTGAACCATTACCAGAAATCGTAGCACAGGAGTTTCTGAATAACTTTTTGACGGCTTTTGCTAGTGGTAAACCCCTGTACCAGTCAGTACGGGAAGCACGGGAAAAGTTGCGAGGTTGGGAGGATATTTATCCCTGTGTGACTTGGCTACCTGTGATTTGCCAAAATCCGTTAGACATTCCTGTAAACTGGGAACAGATGAAATCAAGTTGATAATCAGCACTCAGCAATTGGAAGACAGATGTCTGCTGAACTCCTAATCAGATTAACCCACCGTCAACCATCTAACACCAATACCCAAGTCAGCTTCACTCTTCCCCTCACAGCAGAAGAACGCACTCGTAGTCGATATCGTTTTGAGACGCTGGAAGGGAAAGCCGTATTTTTGCGCTTACCTAGGGGAACAATCCTACAGGATGGTGATATTCTTGCAGATGAAACTAACAGCATCGGTGTCAAAATAATCGCTAAACCCGAACCTGTTTTAACGGTGACGGGGAAAACATCCTTAGATTTATTAAGAGGTGCATACCATTTGGGTAACCGCCATGTATCTTTAGAAATTACCCCTAGCTATTTGCGCCTATCCCCTGACTCGGTTTTACACTCCATGTTATCACAAATGGGACTAGAAATTACAGAAGAAATTGTACCATTTCATCCAGAAGTCGGTGCCTATAGGCATCATGAATAATTCATAATTACAGTTTATGGAACCAATTCAGCATCTATGTTTGTTACAACTTGCTAGTCCAGCTTTACCTGTGGGAGCTTATAGTTATTCGGAAGGTTTGGAAACGCTGGTTGATAGCGGTACGATTAATAGCGAAGGGAGTCTGAAGCATTGGTTAGAAGCAGAGTTGCGCTATGGTGCTATTCGGTTGGAAGCAGCGGTGATGGTACGCGCTTATCATGCGCTAGTTGAGGATGATTTACCAGCGTTGAGTTATTGGAATGCTTGGTTATCAGCAGCCAGAGAAACGGAAGAATTACGCAATTCCAGTTGGCAAATGGGACGTTCTTTGATGCGCTTGCTAGGAGAATTACAACCACAAATCATGCCTATTATTAATACTATCGGCAATCCTTGTAATTATGCGATCGCTTTTGGAATTGCATCTGCAAGTTGGCAAATAAATATTTCTCTAGCTTTGTTAGGATATCTTCATAGTTGGGCAACAAATTTAATCACCGCTGGGATAAAATTGATTCCCCTTGGTCAAACTGCCGGACAAAAGTTATTGTTAGATTTACAAGCAAATTTGATTGCTACGGTAGAGGAAGTGATAGGGTTAGATGATGATGACTTGAGTTGTTGTAGTTGGGGTTTGTCGTTAGCGAGTATGAAACATGAGACGTTGTATACTAGGCTGTTTAGAAGTTAACAGAATGGGTAATAGCTAATAGCTAATAGGTAATAGTTTTGATTACCCATTACCCATTACCCATTACCCATTACCTATTGACATATGAACGCTTTTCGTGTAGGGGTTGCAGGTCCGGTTGGTTCTGGTAAGACTGCTTTAGTTGATGCTTTGTGTAAGTCGCTGCGCGAAGACTATAACTTGGCGGTGGTGACGAATGATATTTATACCCAGGAAGACGCACAATTTTTGGTGCGATCGCAAGCTTTGGCACCGGAACGGATTTTAGGTGTGGAAACTGGTGGTTGTCCCCACACAGCTATCCGTGAAGATGCATCAATGAATTTAGCAGCTATTGAACAGCTTGAAGACAAGTTTTCTAATTTAGATTTAGTCTTTCTTGAAAGTGGTGGTGATAATTTAGCAGCGACTTTTAGTCCAGAATTAGTGGATTTAACCATTTACGTTATCGATGTTGCTGCTGGTGATAAAATCCCCCGTAAAGGTGGTCCTGGTATTACCAAATCGGATTTATTAGTGATTAATAAAACTGATTTAGCACCCTACGTTGGTGCAGATTTAGGTGTGATGGAACGAGACGCTAAAAAAATGCGCGGTGATAAACCTTTTGTTTTCACAAATTTGAAAACAAAAGCCGGACTGACGGATGTGATTCAATTTGTTACTAGCCATATTTGTTAATCTTTTCTATAGAGACCGTTGAGAAAAATTGTCTACAAACGTTTTGACAATAGCAACCTCATCAATATGCTTTGGCTATAGCTAGCCTATATGATTTGTACAAGAACCCTCACCCCCAACCCCTCTCCCATAGGGAGAGGGGTTGGAAGAAATTTATATGAATGATTTAGGCTTGCTATATATCGCTAATCTGCCAAAAAAATCTTGATTGCTTTCCGGAAACATTAATCCTCGAACTGTAGATAAACCTTGGTGATTAACTGCCAGTTACATTCGAGCATAAACAAGAGGCAAACAATGGCACATTTTGAAATTATTGAACGCGAAGGTTTGCGTCTAGTCAAGGCAACTTTGCAAAATGAAACGGTGCGAACCGAATCTGGTGCAATGTATTATATGCGTGGTAGTATTTCCATGCAATCTAAACCACCCTCCGCTGGAGGATTTCTTAAATCTCTCGCCACAGGTGAAAAGATTTTTCGTCCCACTTATACCGGAACTGGGGAATTATATTTAGAGCCTTCCTTGTCGGGGTATTATATTTTAGATGTCAATGGTAGTGAATGGATTTTAGATAGTGGTGCTTATTGGGCGAGTGATGGTAGTGTAGAAGTAGGTGTAGAGCGTAATAAAGTTTTTTCTGGTTTAATTGGTGGCGAAGGTTTGTTTCAAACCAAAGTCAAAGGCTACGGTAAAGTAGTTATGGTCGCACACGGACCAGTGGAAGTAGTTCATTTACGAAATGACCGTTTAGTTGTAGATGGTAACTTTGCCATTGCGCGGACAAACACCCTAAATTATCGCGTGGAAAAAGCCACAAAATCTCTCTTAGGTTCGATGACTTCTGGTGAATTTTTGGTGAATACTTTTGAAGGAAGTGGTACTGTTTTACTTGCTCCTGTTCCCTATTGGCAAGTAATGATGCTGCGGCAAATTACAGCGGCAATTCCTAAAAGTTCTGGTTAATAGTCATTAGTAGGATGCGTTACGCTACGAAGAGCGCATCCTACGTAATTTAGCAACGTGCTGAACGTGGTAACATGAATTTCTCAAACTCTGCAGGAAATACACCGCGAACCATCAGTACCGTCTCTTCATACATGTAAGGAAATGCTTCTACATCTACCTCCAGACGTTCAGGACTGAAGTAAATCTCAACTTCCTCAATAGGTTGAGAAATCCTCGACAAAATAGCTGCCAACGAAGGAATTTTTGTCCCAACAATATCAAAAAGCTTGAGTTTTGTTCCTTCTATCTCCATGGCTACAATTGCATCTAAATCTAGTGCATAGTACAGGGAATTTCTGCCTTCATTAACACAGAACAAAGATTTTTCATTTACTACCCCCACAATATTAGAGACAGGTTCCCGTGTTGACAACAACCTCTGGAGTAATTTGATATCTTTCTCCTCTGAAAAATTCAGCAACCGGAAGCCATTAACACTACCTGTGGAATTGCATTTACTTTTAAAATTGTGTTCTTTAACAACCCGAAAACCAAAAAGTTCGTACAATTCAGGTTGCGATGTGGTTAATACCAAAGTTTGATAGCAACTATCACAGTAATCTAAAATCTCCTCCATAACTTCCCGATAGTAACCACGTCGTCGAAATTCTGGATGGGTACAAACTCCATGAATACCTCCTACCGTTACATTTTCACCCATCACTCGCATCGGTATTTCTAATACTCCCACATGGGTAATTGCAATGTCATCTTGGAATTTCATAAATGGAGTAGAAGCAGTTTCCCAAGGAGCGCCAAGTTTTTTAGCATTTTCCGCAGCAGCAGTAATGCCAATTTCTGGAAATACTAATTCTATCAGTTGAAAAAGGTGTTTACTTAAGTTTGGTTCGTCAGCAAACGAACGGGTAAACCGATATCTACTCATAGTTTTACGCTGCAATAACAGATTTTTTATATTATATACTACATTTACTACAAATAATATCTCTTACTATTCTTCTTTGCGTCTGTACGGGAGCAAAAAATATCTAGATAAGAGATATAATTTACTTGTCTTGGTAATTCATTTTCTCCCCCACATCAAGCATTTCAAATCCCCAATAGAATGAAGCACCACATTCTCAAAGCAACGAAAGAAACAGTGCATCTCGGTGGTTTCTCCCATCTCCTCACCCCAGCACTTACCATTGACTCCGGGGACACAGTAGAAGTAGAAACCTACACGGGATATTACCTCTACGACAAAGCACCACCAGAGTTTCTCACCCCGGAATTTATTGACATTTGTCAAAATCTTCCCACCGAACGAAAAATTGCTGGGGGACCGCATTTGTTAACCGGACCTATTTACATCCGGGATGCGGAAGTAGGAGATGTTTTGGAAGTGAAATTAGACGCGATCGCACCACGTTTACCAGTGGGTTTTAATGCTATTCGTACTGGTTGGGGTGCATTACCCGATGAATTTTCCCAACCTGCTTTGAGATTTATTCACCTTGATTTAGAAAATAATATTGCTGCATTTCCTGTAGGAAGTGGGATTAAAATTCCGCTGCATCCTTTCTTTGGAATTTTAGGTGTAGCTACTCCAGAAACTGGACGTTCTTCTATTCCTCCTGGTTGCTATGGTGGCAATATTGATAATCGAGAATTACAACCAGGGTCGAGAATATTTTTACCAGTATTTGTTCCTGGTGCATTATTTTCTATTGGTGATGGACACTCAGCCCAAGGTGACGGAGAAGTGAATGTCACTGCCATTGAAACGTCAATGAATGGCAAAATTCAGTTAACTATTCGCAAAGATTTAAAGTTAACTACACCAATTGCTGAAACACCTACCGATATCATCACTATGGGATTTGGGGAAACTTTAGATAGAGCTTTGGAGGTGGCGGTTAAAAATATGATAGATTTGCTGGAAAGTCTGACAAATTTGTCGCGGGAAGAAGCATATGTTTTGTGTAGTTTAGCGGTGAATTTTCGGATTACTCAAGTGGTAAATAGTCCCCATAAAGGCGTTCATGGGATGTTGCCAAAGGCAATTTTACCTCAAGATATTTCTTTTTTTTGAATCATAGTTAATGTAGTTATAACCACAGATAAACACTGATATTTATTTATTTATCTGTGTTTTCTTGTTACTTTTTGTAAAAAATCGTAGTTAATTTATGCTGTGTTGTTAATTGCTGGATTAAAATAAATTGACTATTGATGGGTAGCATCACACATTCAATAGCTAATTTTTGTTTTTATAATGATATTAAAAGTAAAGTCCCAAATTCGGAGATTTTACTGTGACTACAAAACATCGGTCGTTACCGAATAAACTAAGACCATAAATATGGAGCGTCGTCGGTTTCTCAAGTATGCTAGTTTAGCGGGTGCAGGATTTACTGTTGCTGCTTGTGGTCGAGGGAGCAATTCTAATTCACCCAGTGGAGCGGTTTCTCCAGGGGTGTCACCGATTGCAACAAATGAACCGCTGAAGATAGGATTTGTTTATGTTGGTCCTGTGGGTGATTTTGGCTGGACTTATGCTCATGATTTAGGTCGGAGAGAATTGGAAGCTAATCTGCAAGGGAAGGTAAAAACTACCTTTGTCGAAAATGTTAATGAAGGTGCGGATGCAGAAAGGGTAATTCGTCAACTGGCACTAGATGGAAATAAATTAATTTTCACCACTTCTTTTGGGTTTATGAACCCCACAATTAAAGTAGCAAAAGATTTTACCAAGGTGTTTTTTGAACATTGTACTGGTTACAAACGGGCTGATAATGTTGGTACTTATTTGGGACGTTTTGAAGAACCGCGATATTTAACGGGAATGATTGCGGGGAAGATGACTAAATCTAATATTATAGGTTTTATTGCTGCCTATCCCATCCCAGAAGTAATTCGTGGTATTGGTGCTTTTACCCAAGGAGTTAGAGCAACAAATCCGGCAGCAAAAGTTAGGGTTGTGTGGGTACAAACTTGGTACGACCCAGCAAAAGAAAGGGAAGCAGCGCAAGCGTTAGTTAATTTAGGTGCAGATGTACTGACACAGCATACTGACTCGGCAGCAGCGGTACAATTAGCGCAAGAAAAGGGAATTTTTGCTTTTGGTTACAACACTGATATGACTAAGTTTGCACCCAAAGCGCATTTAACTTCTGCAATTAATCAATGGGGTAAGTTTTACACAGAAAAGGCTTTAGCCGTCTTGAATGGAACTTGGAAATCGGAGTCAGTATGGGATGGGATTGGTAAGGGAATGGTGGATATTTCGTCACTAAATCAAGCTATACCAAAAGATGTGCAAAATTTAGTGATGGCAAAGCGTCAAGAGTTTATTGATGGTAAATCCCATCCTTTTGATGGTCCAGTGAAAGACCAAAAGGGGGTGGTAAAGGTGCCTCAAGGTCAAATTTTGGATGATAAGGCACAGTTGGCTATGGATTGGTATGTTGAGGGTGTGGAGGGGTCAATTCCTCAGAAGCAATCTTAATTAACCGCCAAGATGCCAAGAACGCCAAGAGTTAAGAAGAGATGTTTAGTAATTATACTTCTTTCACAAGTAAGTTTTTGGCGTTCTTCTTTGCGTCTTGGCGTCTAACGCACTCCGTGCTTCCCTTCGCTGGGGCGCGAAATAAAAAATATTATGGAAGATATTGTTCCTCGATTACTATTAAGAGATGTCAGTAAGTCTTACCCTGGTTGTCTGGCAAATCAGCAGATTACTTTGTCAATGAAGCCGGGGGAAATTCAGGCGCTTTTAGGAGAAAATGGCGCGGGTAAAAGCACTTTGATGAAGATTATTTATGGTCTGGTGCGTCCTGATGCGGGGGAAGTTTTTTGGGAGGGTGAAGAGGTTAAGATTGATAGTCCGGCTGTAGCGAGAAGGCTGGGAATTGGTATGGTTTTTCAGCATTTTTCGTTGTTTGAAAGGTTGACGGTGGCGGAAAATATTGCTTTGGCTTTGCCACGAGAACAGGAATGGAATTTATCAGAGTTAGGCGAAAAGATTGCTAATCTGGGAGAATTTTATGGGTTAATTGTCAACCCGAAGCGACCTGTTTATACGCTTTCGGCTGGGGAAAGACAAAGAGTAGAAATTCTTCGCTGTTTGTTTCAAACAAAGACTAAATTATTGATATTGGATGAACCAACGGCGGTGCTTACTCCCCAGGAAACGGAAAATTTATTTACTACTTTGCGTCAATTAACGGCGGAAGGTTGCAGTATTTTGTTTAGTTCGCACAAATTGCCGGAAGTGCAGAGTTTATGCTCTAGCGCTACAGTATTGCGTCAGGGAAGGTTGGTAGGGAGGTGTAATCCACAACTGGAGTCCCCTGCAAGTTTGACGCGGATGATGATTGGTACCGAGGTGCCACCCTCACAAGGGCGCCGACAGCAACCACCAGGACCCGTGTGCTTGCGGCTGAATGATTTGTGTTTGTCGCGACAGCATCCCTTTGGGACGCCGTTGCAGAACATCAGCATGGAGCTTTGTACTGGCGAAATTGTCGGTATTGCGGGTGTGGCTGGGAATGGACAAAGCGAACTATTAGCAGCTTTGAGTGGGGAAGTCATCTGTCAAAAGGCAGAGATGATTATGTTAGGCGAAACACCTATTGCTGCCGAAGGTGTGGTGAAGCGTCGCCGTTTGGGGTTAGCCTATGCACCGGGAGAGCGTCTAGAAAAGGCTGTGGTGCCTTCTTTGAGTTTGTTGGAAAATGCCTTACTGACAGGTTACTCCCAAGGGTTGGTGCGCCGGGGAATGATTCATCAGCGCAAGTTAGAAGCTTGGGCAAGACGAATTTGTAATTTATTCAATGTCAAACGCGCTGGGATGAATGCACCCGCTGCAAGTTTGTCGGGGGGTAATTTACAAAAATTTATTATCGGAAGGGAAATGTTACAAAATCCAGCGGTGTTAATTGCGGCACATCCCAGTTGGGGGGTGGATGTGAATGCTACCGCGATGATTCATGAAGCGTTAATTGAAATGCGCGATACTGGGTCAACAGTGTTGGTGGTTTCGGAAGATTTGGATGAACTGTTTGCACTGTGCGATCGCATTGGTGCAATTTACAAAGGTAGACTTTCACCTATTAAGCCAATTGCTGAAACTAGTCGCGATGAAATTGGGGGTTGGATGGGCGGAATTTAACAATTCAAAATTAACAATTCACAGTCGAAAAACTATCAAGCAGTAGGATGGGTTACTAACCCATCCGACGACTTTACTTGGTTGAGAACTCCGGCTTATCTTCAATAATAAAATCACGAATTAGGAATTATTTTTCATCCTCCTTGAAGACTTGCAGTGTGTAGACAGGTTTTTTGTCCTTTTTCTTTTCCTCCGGTTTGCTGGGAGGATAAGTGATAGCGGCTAACATCGCACCGAAAACTACTAAAACTAATTCCATAGGTATAACTCTGAACTCAATAACTAAAAGTGCTATTCGCTGAAGTAAACTCGCGTTCCGGATAATTTTTGAGGAATGGTATATAATTGCTGGCGGTTTTACTGCTAGGACAAGACTATGAGTAATCAAGCAACAAGCCAGGATAAAACAGCAATTGGTCTGTTTCATACCTCTAGGCTTCCGTTGCTGCATGATTGTTTCCTATTTTACCGAAGACAGTATATTCCCTGAAACCGCTCAGTCCCTAGAGCAGAGCGTCTGACTAAACCTGAAATTATGACTGGCAAATAATTACAGGGTTAAGTACCTGTAGCTCGCTTACGAAGCACCCTAGGATTATTATCACTTCAATGGTTATATAGATGTGTGATTTATTTCCTGATTAGTGCGTGATGAATAAGTATATACTTACGTGATTGGCATCACAATGTAAAAATCATTGTGTGTGGTATAGATATCGGCAACACGGTACGCCAGGGATAAACACAGATGCGGGATAGTTTAAAATTGTGTGATTATCCGCGCATCCGTGCCAATCCGCGACTGTGATGAACTACCTACAACTCCAACCCCGAAACACCCCATCCAAAACCTGGCAACTACTCTCACCCCTAGTAGCATTGCTGGGCACAGCTATTATCGGACTGTTGCTATTTGGTTTGTTAGGTAAACCCCCATTTGTTGCCCTCTATACTTTATTTATCGCCCCCTTAAGCAGCTTTTATGGAATCACAGAATTAGCTGTCAAAGCAGCACCGATTTTGTTAATCGCTGTGGGTTTAGCTGTTGGTTTCCAAGCAAAAGTATGGAATATTGGCGCCGAAGGACAATTTACTGTGGGGGCGGTTTTTGCTAGCGCGGTAGCGTTAGCATTTCCTAATTTAAATAATTATGGTTTGTTGATAATTAGTCTCTTAGCTGGAATATTAGGTGGTGCAATTTGGGCGGGGATTACAGCTTTATTAAAATTGCGGTTTAATGCCAATGAAATTCTCACCAGCTTAATGCTAAATTATGTGGCTCTTTCGGGATTAAATTATGTGGTACGCGGTCCATTAAAAGACCCCCAAGGCTTTAACTTTCCTGAGTCAGCAACCTTTCCCCAATTTGCCAGTTTACCACCTTTAATTGCCGGTACGCGGCTGCATTTGGGCGTCATTTTCGCCATTGTAGCGGCGGTATTGGTATGGTGGTTGCTGAAAAAGTCCTTTCTTGGCTTCAGCATCCGCGTAGTTGGTGCCAGTTCCAGCGCATCCGAATATGCAGGGATAAATCAGCAGGGGATAATTTCCCTAGCGCTAGTGTTGGGTGGTGCATTAGCTGGTTTAGCTGGTGCTTGCGAAGTCCTCGGTCCGATTGGTCAACTACGTCCGACAATTTCCCCCGGATACGGCTATGCTGCTATCATCGCCGCCTTCATCGGTCGCTTAAATCCCCTAGGAATTATCTTCTCCAGCCTGCTAATGGCACTGTTATATGTGGGTGGAGAATTAGCGCAAATTCAGCTAGCCCTTCCTCTAGCCTTAGCGGGGGTCTTCCAGGGAATTTTGTTTTTCTTACTCCTAGGGACAGACATATTAATTTTTTATAGGTTACGCCGACAAACACCAAAAACGAATTAACTTTGTGGTATTTAGTCATTAGTCATTAGTGATTAGCTATGAAAAAGCGTGTTGTCATAAAACGAAAGCAGTTCGCTTGGAAGAAACTAGTATTTCTAAGTTTAATAATCGTTTCTAGTTGTGTGGGTGTTAACAGGTTGCTGTCGCAAACATCATCAAAAAATCAACAGCAACCGCAAGCCTCCCAAGCGCAGATTATCCCAACTGCGAAACAGCAGCAGGTGGTAGCATTACAACAGCAAATGCTAGATTCCCTCACTAAAATGAACCAACATGCAGCTATGAGTGAGGAGTTACCAAAGCAATTCCAAGGGAGAACTATTTATCAAGCAAAAGTTAACAAAAACGCGAAAGTTATTGCCCTCACCTTTGATGATGGTCCCTGGACTAAAACTACCACCGAGATATTAGATATTCTCCAGCAAAATAACATCAAGGCGACATTCTTTGTGGTGGGAAAAATGGTACAAGAACATCCAGAACTTACCCAACGGATTGTGGTTGATGGTCATGCGATCGCTAACCATACTTGGAGTCACCATTATCATCGCTTCAATCGCGCCACTGCAGCGAAAGAAATTGACGGTACCACAGATATTATTTACAAAACTACGGGAGTAAAAACAAACCTGTTTCGTCCCCCTGGTGGCTTCCTCAACAATGGCTTAGCGACCTACGCTAAAGAAAAAGATTACGCCGTGATGATGTGGTCGGTTGTCTCGGCTGATACCGACCCCCGCGCCAAATACCAAGCATTTGTGAACAATGTCCTCAAAGGTGCCAAACCAGGGGGAATAGTCTTGATGCACGATGGAGGGGGCGATCGCAGACGTACTGTGGAAGCATTACCGAAAATTATTTCCGGACTGCGAGATAAAGGCTACACTTTTGTCACAATACCCGAATTGCTGAACATGGAAGATGGTCAATCTGGAAACCCTGAGCTTAGTAGTCAGTGATACTATCCGCGCCGCCACCCCCCTAGTGCTAGCCTCCTTGGGAGAATTGGTGACAGAAAAATCTGGGGTGTTAAACCTGGGTGTAGAAGGGATGATGTTAATTGGGGCAGTAACTGGTTTTATTGCTACCGCAGCCACAGGTAATATTTTTGTCGGGTTTTTACTAGCGATGGTCGCTGGGGTAGCAGTTTCCCTTATCCATGCGGTGCTAACAATTACCATTGGGTCAAATCAAGTTGCCACAGGCTTAGCCTTGAGTATCTTTGGTTCCGGGTTAAGTTCCTTTGTCGGTGCTGGTTACATAGGTCAAACCATCACTCCACTGCCAAGGTTAAGTATCCCCTTTTTCGCATCTATACCACTTTTTGGCAGTGCTTTATTTGACCAGGATATTGTGGTATACGTATCTGTTATCTTGGTATTTATTGTGGGTTGGTTTTTGAGTAAAACACGGACTGGGTTAATTTTGCGGAGTGTCGGTGAATCACCGGAAGCGGCTGATGCTTTGGGTTTACCTGTGAATCTAATTCGCTATTTAGCAGTGATGTTTGGTGGAGCGACTGCCGCCTTAGCAGGTGCTTATTTATCCCTCGCTTATACACCGTTATGGGCAGAAAATTTAACCGCTGGCAAAGGATGGATTGCCATTGCAATTGTTGTATTTGCTACATGGAAGCCAGAAAGAATATTACTCGGTGCATACTTATTTGGTGGCGTTAGTGCAACTCAATTGCTACTGCAAGCAATGGGAGTAAATCTTTCGCCTTATTTATTATCTTCCTTACCCTACCTTGCCACAATATTAGTTTTAGTATTAATCTCCCGCCACAAAACCCGTATTCAGTTAAGAGAACCTGCTTCCTTGGGAAAACCTTTTCGTCCCAGTCATTAGTCATTTTGCATCAATTATGTTTTGTCTCACCAAAAGACACAAAGAAGAATCTACGGGATTAATTTCAGGACTTAGGCAAAAACTCTCGCTCTACTCTGATTTCTCTGTGTCATCTGTGTTTTCTGTGGTTAATTTTTTCTTTATTTCTGAGTAAGTCCTAAATTTATTAAGTGTTTTTACAATTTTATATTTTTTTTATAAATCCAATGATAGATGTAGTTAAGAATACGATTTAGCGGTTTTTAGTTTATTATAATTCAAAAATAGTTTGAATTTTTAAATTTTAATGATTAAACTGTAAATACTACTAACAAATACAAAATTAGCATATCTAATCTAATTTGTAATTGGGAATTATCAATGCTGCAACCACCATCTTTTCAACCAATTTCTCAACGACCAGATTTAAAATTACCAAACAATGCCAGAGTAGCGGTGTGGGTGGTAATGAACGTCGAACACTTCAGCTTTGGCAAACTAGGAACGGCAATTCAACCTCATTTAAATAGTTATCCCGAAATAGCCAACTACGGCTGGAGAGACTACGGAAATCGCGTCGGAATATGGCGCTTATTTGATTTATTTAGTGAACTAGAAATACCTGTTACCGCCGCAGTCAATGGTGAAATCTGCACCCTTTATCCCGAAATTATCACTGCCATACAGGAACATGGCTGGGAAATTATGGCACATGGAATTAATAACTCCACAGGTCATAGTGGGATGGATAAAGAAACAGAAACCAACATCATTGAACAAACCCTCACCTTACTCAAACAAGCCACAGGTAAAACACCAAAAGGCTGGTTAACCCCCGGATTTTCCATCACAGAATCAACATTTGAATTATTGCATCAAGCTGGAATAGTTTACACCGCAGACTGGGTAAATGACGACCAACCTTATTGGTATCCCCTACCCAACGGACGCCTATTAGCAATACCATATACCATCGAAGCCAACGACATTAGTCTATGCCTTAGTAACCGCTTTTCCGGTGAAGAATTTGCCCAAGCCATCCAAGACCAATTTGACCAACTTTGGCAAGAAGGTCAAACTCAAGCCCGCACAATGGCCATAGGTTTACATCCATTTATTGTCGGTCAACCCCTACGCTTAAAATACCTAAAACAATGCCTAATTCACATGAAAAATAAACCCCAAACCTGGTTAACTACAGGCGAAGAAATATACAATTTAATCACTCAGTAACTATAAAACTCTTGTCTTATATTCTTCTTTCTTCTTTCTTCTTGCTTAAAAATGACTACCTCCCAAACCCAAACAATAAACATTCCCATAATCGACGCTACCCCCGAAAATATTCAATCCTATGGATACCTCTTAGGGGACAATGTTAGTAAACCAGGATTAGGCATACCCTTCTATCAAACCAGAGTCATAGAAGGGGAGAATATCGACTTTACCTATCGCGGACAAGCCACATTTAGAACCGCCAAAATCCTACCAGGATATCCATCAATTATTTGGCTTGAACGCCACATGTACATGACCCAAATGTTCATTGCTTTGGGACAATCACCCTTCATCATGGTACTCGCACCACCTAATCATCAACAAGGCGAAAACCTCCCCGATTTATCCCAAGTAAAAGCCTTCCGTTTCCCTCCCGGACATGGACTTTTACTCCACATAGGAACATGGCATGATTTTCCCATAGCCTGCGACGAACCCGTCGTCATTCTGACAGCAAACTCCGATGAGGTTGTCACGGCTTTAAGTCAAATGAAAGAACCTGGAGAAATGAATCAAGGAGACGTTTATAAAATTTCCTTGCCCAAAAGATTGGGGTGTCAAATTCAATTAATTAGTCATTAGTCATTAGTCATTATTCCAGATTTCAGAATCAATTTGTTGGTTTGATTGCATATCAACCAATCCAAAATCCAAAATCTAAAATCCAAAATTAAACATGGATTTAGCAAACATAGAACATTATATCTGTCCCCTCAACATTCAAAATATCACTAACTGGAGTGAAGATTGGGCATGGCTGGCAGGTGGTACGTGGCTATTTTCCGAACCTCAGCCCCATCTTAAAGTCCTAGTAGATATGCAATCTTTGGGATGGTCAGAAATTGCAGTACAAGCAGATAATTTATTGATTGGTGCCACTTGTCCGTTAATTAAATTATGGGAATATCATTGGCTACCAGAGTGGAAAGCTGCAGCGGCATTTAAAAGTGCCATATCTACCATATCTGCCTCGTTTAAAGTTATTAATATGGCGACCGTGGGAGGCAATATTTGCCTAGCATTAGCCATTGGAAACCTAGCACCAGTGATGGTTGCTTTAAATGCCACTTATGAGATTTGGAAGTCCCAAGGAGATGTGCGACTAGTTGCAGCTAAAGACTTTCAATTAGGTACAAAAATAACCGTTTTGCAACCAGGAGAAGTGCTACGACGAATCATAATTCCCTTAAATCACTTAAAGTGGCAAGTTAATTATCAACGGTTTGGTATTGCAGCCACAGACCCAGCTTTAGCGATTGTTGTTAGTGCTTATAATCCCCGTGATTCCCAGTTAAGGCTAGTACTTGGTGCAAGTGTAGCTGCACCTTATTTAATAACATTAAACCGTGATTTAGAGACAGAAAATTTCGCGTTTCTACAAAATATAAATTTTATCAACGATGCGCGGGGTAGTGCAGCTTATCGCAGAGAAATTACCCAAGTTTTAATCAAGCGGTGTCTAGCAGATTTATTATGGAACAACCCTTAGCTTTTAAAATTAACAATCAAACTTTTACAACAACTTGTAAACCCGGCACCACTCTTGTAAATTTACTACGTCAACTTGGCTGGTTTGGTGTGCATCGAGCTTGTGACTCTGGTGACTGTGGAGCTTGTACTGTTTGGATAAATGATACACCAGTCCATAGTTGTATTTATCCAGCAATGCGAATTAACGGACAGTCTGTCACCACGATTGAAGGACTATCCCAAAATGACGAACTTGCACCAATACAACAAGCCTTTTTGTCAGAACAAGGATTTCAATGTGGTTATTGCACTCCAGGTATGATTATGAGTGCGGCAAAATTAACTGACAATTCCGAAGCTGAATTACGTTTAGTCTTAAAAGGAAATCTCTGTCGTTGCACTGGTTATCAAGCAATTGTTAATAGTATCCTGAGCCATCAATTTCAACCACAGATAAACATTTCGGAACACAGATGTAATATCCGCGTTGAACCGCGTTTAACGGTGGTTAATAAACCAGTTTCAATTGGTCAAAATATTCCCAAACAAGATGGTAGAGAAATTGTCACTGGTAAAGCATCTTATACGGCCGATTTTGTACCACTAGGATTATTACATCTTCAGGTACTTCGTTCTCCCCATCCACACGCCCGCCTCCGCAAAATTAACACCGAAAAAGCCAAATTACTCCCCGGTGTTGTTGATATTTTCACCCACGAAGATGTGCCCAAAATACCTTATACTACTGCTGGTCACGCCGAACCAGTACCCGACCCTCTAGACCATTATTTATTAGATAATAAAGTGCGATTTATAGGCGATAGAGTTGCTGCTGTTGTCGCTGAAACTGTCGATATTGCTGCCCAAGCTTGTCAATTAATTGAAGTTGATTATGAAATTTTACCCCATGTAATTTCGCCAAAGACGGCATCGGATGATGTAACGGGTGAAGCGGATCAGATGTCTGTGAATCCCACTGATAACTCATCCGCTACATTCGTTAACCGTAGGCAATTCGTTGCTACAGTTGCTATTCATGATGAGCCAGAATCAACTCAAATTCCTGACAGAAATATTAATATTGCCGGTCAAGTTTTCTTAGAATCTGGCGATATAGACACAGGGTTTGCAGAGGCGGATTTAATTGTAGAAAATACGTACCATCTCCCAGCAGTACAACACGTTCATCTAGAACCCCATGTGACGATTACTTGGTTAGAACATGATGATACTCTTGTAGTTCGTTCTAGCACGCAAGTACCATTTCATTGTCAAAGATTGCTCTCTCAAATTTTAAGTTTACCCAAAGATAAAATCCACGTTTATAAGCCACATATTGGTGGTGGTTTTGGTAATAAACAAGAAATTTTATCAGAAGACCTTTGTGCTTTTGCTACCCTGCGTACAGGTAAACCCGTACAGTGGGAATTTACTAGAAATGAGGAATTTACTGCTACTAATAGTCGCCATGCTATGACAATAAAACTTAAAACTGGTGTCAAGGCAGATGGGACGCTGTTAGCACAAAATATGGAAGTTATTGGCAATACGGGTGCCTATGGTAATCACGGTCAAACGGTAGTATTTTTGGCAGGTTATATTCCTCTAGGTTTATACCGTTGTCCTCATAAAAAATTCCAAGGATTTGCTGTTTATACAAATACCATGCCCGCGGGTGCTTTTCGTGGCTACGGTGCAACTCAAGGGGTATTTGCTATGGAAAATCACATCGATGAAATTGCGAATAAATTGGGTATCGACCCCGTAGAAATCCGGCAAAAAAATCTCATAAGTCCGGGAGATACGATTAAGTTAGGACGGGGTGAAGACCATTTCAATTTAATAGGTAGCTACGCGGTCGATGAATGCTGGGAAAAAGTAATTCAGGCATTAGATTATGTTCCCGGTAAACCACCAGTTGTAAAAGGTTCTCGCCGTCGTGGAGTGGGTTTTGCTGTGTCTATGCAAGGCAGTGGGTTATCAAAAATTCACAATGCTGGTGTTAAGTTATCACTTTTAACTGATGGAAAATATGAATTAAGAACTGGTTCTGTTGATGTTGGTACTGGTTCGGATACTACTTTAAGACAAATTGCGGCGGATGTTTTGGGTGTGGGTATAGGGGATATTAAGATAATTTCTGGTGATACGAAAGAGACTCCTTTTGATGCTGGTTCTTATGCTTCAGCTACCCTATATATTTCTGGTCAAGCTGTGAAGTTAGCGTCCGAAAAATTGCGGGAAAAAATGGTAAATAAACCACGAATAAACCAAGACAAATTAAGTGTAGAAGTGAGTTATACAGCAGATGAAGCAACTTTAACTTTTGCGGTACAGGGTGTGGAGGTAGAAGTTGATACGGAGACGGGGAAGGTGACAGTATTAAGATGCGTCCAAGCAATTGATATTGGTAAAGCAATTAATCCCCGCATTTGTCACGGACAAGCCACGGGGGGAATTGCTATGGGAATTGGTTATGCTTTGATGGAGGAATTACTATTTGATGAACAAGGACGCATAATTAATCCCAGATTACGAGAATACCGCATCCCAACAGCGGCTGATATGCCTCCAATGGAAGTATTTTTGATAGAAAAACCTGACCCTTATGGACCTTTTGGTGCAAAGGGGGTAGGGGAAATTACTATTAATTGTACAGCCCCTGCAATTGCCAATGCAGTTGCTCATGCAACTGGTGTGAGACTGCGACAATTACCAATGACACCAGAAAGAGTTTGGCAAGCACTTAAAAGCAAGTCCACGAATCCATAAAGGCGGGATTTTGTCGTTCTTGCTGATATCAAGTCCGTTTGATTAACCAGATTATCGTAGGGAAGTTTTAGGAGATATCTTGTGTGCAAACGAAGGGAGTGGCTAAACGATACCCTACAAACCACAGGTTTTATGGGTCACTAAACAGACATGATATGAGTAGCATTAGTATGCTCTGCGGATTAAGCGATAGTAAATGAAAATGGCAATAAGTGCGCCTATTACTGCGACAAACAAACCTGGAATGCTAAAAGTTGTAGATGTCAGAGCCAGAGTTCCAGTCTCCAAGAAACGAACCAATGTTCCGCCAATGAAAGCGCCAATAACTCCCAGAACTAAGGTAGCAAGAATACCCCCACCTTGATAACCAGGATAGATAGCCTTAGCAATAGCACCAGCCAGCAGACCTAATACTACCCAAGCAATAATATTGTTCACAGTTTTACTCCCTTTCTAGTTTCTACTATCGGGATATTGTGACGATCCCCAGCGTTTAAAATACTGAAACAAAATTTTGATTCAGCAGAGACTTTCACCACCTCTAGATGTCTTAGAGACATTATCACTGGAATTGTTCACATATCAATTTTACTAACTTTATGACCGGCTGTTTGTAAATAAAAGTAAAGTTAATCACAGCCAGGTTTGTTTAGCAATTTAAACTATATTTACAGATGTTATAGGAATCATATTTGATTTTTGAACAGATACGTAGGTTGTGGAGCGCGAAGCGCGTAACTCACCATTTTCAAGGCTTTGGTGCGTTAGCGAAGCGCGTAACGCACCCTAGAATACTTAAATTTTTTCATAAATCAAACCGGATTCCTATATAAATTGGGTGAAGTACATACCATACTAGGGTCAAAACATTGTTATGACCCTAGTCTTGTACTCAAACGACAAGCGCTATATATATTTATTTCGTAACAGAAACCTCGTGGCAAAAAGTCACAATGATTTACAAACACCCTGTTAAATAATCTAAACATTGCCGCTGATTGTCTGTTCCGCCCACACTTCTTTCCTACTGCCAAACAAAGGACGGGAAATAGGTAGATATCTAAATTTAATGCAACCATGCAAATGCCCGACAAACCAAGCAAAGTCCATTAACCACTTGGTTAAACTTTCTCTATCACGCACTTTTACCAAGAATTTTAAAGGCAGTAACATAGCATCTTTAACAAAATCTTGCCATTTTATTAATTGTGGCAAACCCATTGCATGATGCTTTTGATGCAACAAAACGTTATAAAAACCGAATTTCCTCCATCGACTGTACAAACCTTTGATGGTGTTGCGAAGTCGAAAATGAATAACTGCATCTGGCACGTTATGAAGTTTAATTCCTGCTTCTTGAACCCTCCAGCAGTAATCAACATCCTGGAGATTAATCATCTTCTCATCAAAACCACCAATAGCATTATGCACACAGCGCTTGATACCGAGATTGTTCCCACCTGCATAGGACAGATATGGGTGATCTATTACGCCTTTACCACTTGCATCTACCTCTATGTATTTACAACTGTTTACTATCCAGGGATCGTTAAGTTTCCAGTAGTCCTTCGGTCCGGCTACAAAATCATACTTAGATAAAGCTGTAGCCATCGCTGCAACCCAACCAGAACCTACCTCGTCATCTGCATCACAAAATGCTAAAGCCTCACCTAGAGCAATACTCGCCCCAAC
>JAYKJH010000196.1:0-24135 GCA_035285345.1 Nostocaceae cyanobacterium
CACAACTTGATAGCGATCGCAAACACAAAACCAATTCTCCAGTGATTATCGTCAGACAAGGGTCGCGTACCACACACTGTCGCTCTGCTATCATTGCAGGACCTAGCCGAATACTTTATCAACCGGATAATCCTTTACCGTCTTGTCCGGCTAGGTTGTGGATTGAGGTAGAACCTCATGTCTTGGTGAAGACTGACCTTTTTGGTTAACCGATACTTTTTTGCTAACATTTGCTAACAAACACATAAGTTAAACCCTTAACTCGCTGACTAGGGATAATAACCACAAATGTAGCGTTTCCTAAGCAACTGAGGTACGCTCAAATCTTTGTAACCAAGGGTAGTAGCTTTGAAAGTGTACCTCACCAGGTCGGGAACTGCTATAAACACAAATAAACTCAGATGAGTTTATTTGTGTTCATCTGTAGTTGATTAATTTCCTCCCACTCCTCTTGTGAAAGCGGTTGGACAACAAAATCAACGCCAAAAGAATCCCTAGCCGCAGTAATTAAAGCTGCAATCACCTGGTTAATGAAATCTTCTCCCCTTTGCTTCACGGGTAACTGTACAGGTGTAAAAAATTCGCCACCAAATACCTTAGCAAACAACTCACTATCCGGTTCTAAACGTATCGACCCATGTTGCAAAATTACACTACCCCGTCGTAGTTGGGCACTACCAATCAATTTTGTCCCATCAACAGTTACCAAATCTGCACCCGTAGCAGTACCAAAACAATTGGGGTTGTGAATATAACCACGACCTGCTTCACCGTAGTGTAACTCTACATCTAAAGCTTTCCAGCCTTGAATTAAAAACTCACATATTTTTTGATACACATCGATGCGACTACCCTTAAGTCCTGATACCACCACAGCGTAGGTTAAATCACCTTGGTGCAGCACCGCTCTACCACCTGTGGGACGGCGCACTAACTCCACAGGGGAACCTTTCCAAGTCAGATGCTGCCAGGTTTCTGGGTACTTATGTTGATGGTATCCCAGGGAAATGGCGGGGTCAGACCAAGTATAAAACCGCAAAGTCGGAGGATGTAAACCTAATCGATGCTGTTCCAGCAACCAGGTATCAATTGCCATCTGCACTTTACCAGGTGCAGAAATTAGCGGTATCAGCCGCCACACACTCAAAATTCCGTCCTTAAAGCTTCATCATTTTCATCAGCGATGCTTGCTACCACCGTAATCAAGCGGGAAACTTCGCTAGCAGATAAATCAGCTAGGGTGCGTGTTGCTATCACAACCACCTGGTCATCAATAATTGCAAATCGGGATTCAAAGGTGCTAGTCCCATTCATTTCTAAAAGGTGTCGCATCAGCCTTGGTTCATCCTTTGCAGGCAACGGTCGTACAGGAGACCATACAGTTATAGTGTCAGCATCGCTTGTACCAGCCAATTGGACAAACACTTCCACACTGCCGTAGTTAAACTTCCACAGATAACCACCCTCCGGTAGGTGACTGACCATCGCACTGTCATCTTCTTCCATACTATCGATGACCGTTTCAATGACTTCCACATGGTTGATACCAGTGTTATCCTCAAGCAACTCCTCAATGGGTTCGTTGTTTGCCACAGATGCAGCTGCCACCATTTGTGGATCGGGCTGGTAAGTTGCCATAGAAATTCCTACTGAAAAGAGTTTGTGTTATCCATACCCAATGTATCGCCAGAAGATAGATTTCTAACTCACTCTTTCGGTTAATTTTATTTGCCTCCTGACCTTACCCATACCCCATTACCAGTTCCCTTTACAGTTGATTCAACATCTTATGTGTTTGCGGCACTACACGTACATGCTTAACAAAGCGCTTCATCAAAACTTGCCAATTCAAGACTTGTTCGGGAGTAGGAGCCATTATTGGCGTTGCAGCTAATTGCTGTGTCCCCTCTAGAGGTGTCACAGGTTGGAGGAATACAGGAATTTCTGGACTAACTGTCGCCACTATCTGGGCTGAGCGTTCTAAATCCGCTAGGTCTGTCTGGTGGGAAACAATTATCTTGACAAATACGTCAACCTGTGAAAAATAGCACCGTTGGAGAAATAACTCATGTTCCTGCCAACGATTTTCCCCACTCACACTAGGCAATTTGAAATCCATACCCACAGAGTCTATATAAGGCAGAATCATCGCCACCTGTTCTGGGCGATGTCCACCAGTTTCCAAATATATAGGTAATCCTGTGGCAGAACGAAGTTTTGGTAAAAATTTAAACAAGAATGCGGTGTGTAGCAGTGGCTCCCCCCCAGTCAGCGTTATACTATCGTGGAGACCAGGTATATTTTGCTTCTCTACCAATTCCAGTAACAAAGGTAGTGAAACAGGGTTGGTGTGAATTTTAAAGTCCCGCAAGCCAGGGGTTTGTTCTACTCTACAACTAGGTGGTGCAGTCCATGTGTGAGCGCTGTCGCAAAAGTGGCAGCGTAAGTCACAAAAACCAAAGCGAATAAAAATCTGCCTTTCTCCGACATTAAGACCTTCGCCTTGAATGGCGGAAAAAACTTCAACCAGATGTGCAGTGGGTGTTACAACAGTTGGGTTACTCATCGTCAAGCCATGATGGGTAAAATGAAGTCTACAACAAATATCAGGTGGTGCATTCGCAAACAGCCCAAATCCCAAATCCATTTTGTAGCTTATGCTTCTATTGTGAATGGTCACAACCAATCTTCATTGTTACCCCGATTATCTGCGAGTTGATTTTTATTCTTACTCTCAAAGCTCGGTAAGTAGGTTAAGTTATTCGCTAGGACAAAATCGTATTTACCTCATGTGCGACCTTTTCTTAACCACCTGTTCCCAAGCACTCCATTATCAAATCAAAAATTTACCCTCTCCTCACCCTGTTAGGGAGGGACAGAGGATAACCTAAGCTTAGGTGCCAGATAAATGCACAAAACTATTGTCGGGTGCAAGGGATTTCTTTTGCGTAGGATTGATGCAGGGAGTAAAAACTGCCAGACCAGCAAGTAATATCTCTCTGAAGATGCACCGAAATAGACAAAAAACGTGGAAAAGATTATTAGTCGTGATGTAGAGGATATTAAATCTCAATGGTAACAACAGTGCAGGGCATGGATAGCCAACCCCAAGAGTTAAACTTTCCGGTTAAGTTTTTACATGAAACTGCCATTGTGCAGGTAGCTGCTAGGTTGAGCGTAATTGAGGCTGTAACCTTTAAACAAACCTGCCAACAGTTAATCCAAGGCAGTTCCTCTACTAGGCAAATCATTATTGACTTCCATCAAACTACGTTTATGGATAGTAGCGGTTTAGGTGCCCTCGTTACTAATTTCAAAGCAGCCCAAGAACGAGGGATTGAAATGATACTCCAAAATGTCACCCCCCAAGTGAGAGCGGTGCTATCTTTAACAGGGCTGGAGGATGTTTTTCAAATTGAGGTAGCAACCCCAACCCCACAAACCAGCAAAATAGAAAATCAACTGCCTACTACTCATCCTTCTGTACGCTCTTGGATGAAACGACTCATAGATATTGTGGGGTCGCTCGTAGGTTTGGTAATTACAGCAATTTTGTTTATCCCCATCGCGATCGCCATCCAAATTAGCGATCCAGGTCCGATTTTCTTTAGCCAAACCCGCTGTGGTTGGATGGGTAAACCCTTTAAAATCTGGAAGTTCCGCTCAATGGTAGTTGATGCGGAAGCGCGTAAATCAGAAGTGAAAAACCAATATGAAGATAGCAAGCTGATCAAAGCGGAAGATGACCCACGGATTACAAAGGTAGGGCGGTTGTTGCGAAAGACCAGTCTCGACGAGCTACCGCAGTTTTGGAATGTTCTCAAAGGGGAAATGAGTTTAGTCGGCACCAGACCACCTACACCAGATGAGGTAGAACGTTATGAAGTACCAGAATGGCAGCGCTTGGATGTTAAACCAGGGATGACGGGAGAATGGCAAGTTAAAGGACGTTCTACTGTCAAACGCTTTGAAGATGTAATTGCTTTAGATTTGGAATATCAAAAAAACTGGAGCCTGCTGTATGATTTGCAACTAATTTTTAGAACCGTCACCATACTGTTTAATAAAAATAGTGGTGCGCTATAGGGAATTATCAACAACTCACCATAATGCACCAACATAATTATTGAGAATTTTGTAGGGTGGGTGCTGCTTATTCATAGCTCAAATGCTTATTGTGAGGTTGTGTGGCAGTGCCCACCCTACGTGATATTGAGAATGGTGCAAGATATCAGACAAGTACATAGAATCTCTACAAACCGTACCTTTGGGGTCTTTTTACTCTCCCTACCTTCCCCTGGGTGCGGTTTAACACGTTTAGATTAGTAAAAGTACTGCAAATATGTTATGCTGCTTTTGCTGTTTTATGAGCAAATTTACTTTGTCTGTCAGGAAAATTATACTTAAATATAAGTAACAAAAAGCATGATTATTTTGCGTATTTTCCCTATTGCCATATCCTGGCAGTTAAATGCTCTTTTCCCCATACGCAAGATTCTCAGTCGCTACTTCATCCCTAGTATTCTGGAAAAACTTTAGAGGAATTTTTCCCTTACTTGTCTAAGGTTGTAGAGTGCGATCGCTCTTGTTGATTGACTATCAAACTATATTTGTTAATACTAACCAGTCTCAAATACATAGTACTGTTAAATATTTTGATGAAATTCTGAATTTTTATTCATATTTTTTCAAATATTGCTATAGTCAAAATGATTCATAACATTATCTGGGAGGTTATTAAAATTAATCAATAACTTTAAATAGATAATTAGGAATAAATTGTAAGTTCTGCGACAAATCCTGTTACAGACATAATTGGATAAACAAGCCTTAAGGGATACCTTGATAACCTACCTATAGACTGATGCCGCTATCCATAGGAGATAAATAGGCTCGATATAGAATGATGTTAATAAGCAAATACCTAGCTAATGTGCCTAGCTCACCATAGTCATTAGATGCAAAGTTTTGATGCGGGTTATGTAAAGAGTTTGTTAAGAAAGGAAGTAATACATTTGCTGTGAGCAAGGCTCTGTTATGAATGAACGATAATTACTAAGAAAAAAAGGGGTTTTACAATGCTCAATTTATCTAATTGTCTTACTAGGTTTGTAACTAGCTAGGTAAAAAAAGTAATTGCCTCATACGCAAGGCGTCCCATAATAATTTATGCAATCTTGTTGGTTGATTAACTGACAGGAAGATAGGCTAAAAAGGGAATCTTAATTACAGTGAGAAAATTACTGCTAACAGGGCACATCAATTTTAGATTTGCTACCAAATAAAAAGTCCAGGGTTGTCTTTCCAAACTTCTTATGCGGATACTCATTTATTCCTACAACTACCATCCCGAACCAATTGGCATCGCACCACTAATGACCGAACTAGCAGAGGGACTGGTAAGACGCGGACATCAGGTACGTGTTGTTACCGCTATGCCTAACTACCCAGAACGTCAGATATACGATGCATACCGAGGCAAATTTTATCTGACTGAGTACCAAAATGGCGTCCAAATCCAGCGCAGCTTTGTCTGGATTCGACCGCAACCGAACTTGCTGGATAGGATGTTACTAGATGCTAGCTTCGTTTGTACCAGCTTTTTTCCTGCCCTATTTGGTTGGCGTCCAGATGTAATTCTTACCACCTCCCCTTCCCTGCCAGTTTGCGTTCCTGCCACGATTTTGGGATTGCTACATGCTTGTCCAGTTATCTTGAACCTGCAAGATATTTTGCCCGAAGCAGCCATTCGTGTAGGTATACTTAGGAACAAATTATTAATCCGTGTTTTTGAGGCTTTAGAAAAATTTGCTTACGCCACGGCGCATACAATTAGCGTCATTGCAGACGGGTTTGTAGACAATTTGCTTAGTAAGGGCGTCCCAAAAGACAAAATAGTCTCTATTCCCAACTGGGTCGATGTAAACTTTATTCGTCCGGCATCCAAAAACAACAATGCCTTTCGCACAGACCACAGCCTGAAAGGTAAGTTTGTAGCCCTCTATTCTGGTAATATTGCCCTGACTCAAGGCTTGGAAACCGTCGTTAAAGCCGCAAGTAAATTAAGGCACATTCCAGATATTGTGTTTGTGATCGTCGGAGAACCGCAAGGGCTACAAAGATTAGCTAAAAAGTGCCGGGAATGCGGCGCTGATAATGTTTTGTTATTACCACTTCAACCCAGAGAAAAATTACCAGAAATGTTGGCTGCTGCTGATGTAGGACTTGTGGTGCAAAAGAAAAACGTCGTTTCCTTTAATATGCCATCGAAAATTCAAGTCATGCTTGCTAGCGGTCGAGCAATCATCGGTTCTGTACCTGAGTCCGGGACAGCAGCCAAAGCATTGAAACAAAGTGGCGGCGGTATTATTGTCCCTCCGGAAAACCCCAATGCCTTAGCCAGAGCAGTTCTGGAATTATATAACAATCCTCACAAAAGCCAAAAACTAGCAGAAAAAGGTCGTCAATTTGCGAGCGAGAATTATTCCTTTGAAGGAGCTTTAAATCAGTACGAGGCTCTGTTTCGCGCCGTTACAACTAAACGTCCGTTTATCCAGTCATCACCCACAGTAGTATCACAGCAGAAAGTGTAATGTTTTAGGAACCTGAAACAGCGCTACCTATGCTCCCTTGAGATACCAGGATCTGCATCAGTTAGAATAACTTCATAAAACCTACCTTGCATGGAACCCCTTCGCATTTATGCAAGGGAGGAAAGGCGAGATAGCAGCTTAAAAGCTGCCGTCAAATCAGCTAAAATTAATCTAGTCAATGAACCAATCACTGTGCCGTTAATCAGTCGGCGGGCACTTCCGCGTGAGATAGTTCGCCTTTTGGTTTGCAGTATCGTCAGGGGTCTAAAACTTTCCACAAATTGGGGAGACATACATAATTTCGGTCTGGATAACACCAGGATAAAAAGTAGACTCGACGGGGATAACCCGGAGAGAGTAGGGGCAATTGATGCCGCCCTGGGAGTAGGAGTTGTGTCCTAGTTCGTAAACAGTGGCTTTCCCGCGAGTGCCTTCCTGAAGAATCGCCGTGCGTTCAAGCCGGGGAGTGTCAAAAATACATCCATCCCCTATTGCTTGCTGTTTCAACCCTACATGAGGGTGCATTGTCGCAATTATAAACATGCTGCGAGATCAAGTTTTAGCCTGGTTGGCAGATAACGTTCCTCGCTCTCGACTCAACCACATTCTGCGGGTAGAGCAGATGAGTATGGAACTGGCTCAGTGTCATATTATAAATCAAGAAAAAGCGGCTACGGCTGGTTTGATGCATGATTTAGCCAAGTATTATAAACCCCAGCGATTGCGGCAAATCGCCCAAACACAGGGGTTAGAAGTAGATGAAGTAATGGCCGCACATCCCCATCTTCTGCACGCTGACGCCAGCGCTATCATAGCCAGAGACACCTTTGGCATTCAAGATGAAGAAGTGTTACAGGCAATTGCTAGTCATACTTTAGGTAGACCAGGCATGAGTCTACTGAGTTGTATTGTGTTTTTAGCAGATAGTCTAGAGCTAGAACGTGGCAAGACGCCGCAATTGCAAGCCTTACGACAGCTAAGTTATCAAAATCTATATCAAGCTGGATGGCAGACTTGCGATTATTCTCTAAAATTTTTACTCGATAGTCATTGTTTGATTCATCCCAGAACTATAGCAACCTGCAACTGGTTTATGCAAAAAGCTAAAGAAAACCAACATCCGGGTTGTACCAGTAGCACGTTAGTATAAATAAAATGGCAACCAGCAGAGGAAAAAAAATGGTTTCAGCAATGCTGGTGAATTTGACTAAAAAATAGGTAAAAAAGAAAACAAAAACATAATTGAGGTTTAATGTCTGATTACTACCAAAATAACTTGCCATCAGAATCTAAATCGAGTTTTACCAGTGTATTTCAAGAAACAACAGGTGAAACAGAAGCGGCAACGAGAAACTTAGCTTTGACAATTGCCGAAGCTGCATCAGACAGGAAAGCAGGTGAGATTTTGTTGCTCAAAGTGACAGAAGTGTCCTATCTGGCTGATTATTTTGTGATGGTAACGGGATATTCCAGGGTGCAGGTAAGGGCGATCGCGCAAGCAATTGAAGACAAAGTAGAAGAAATTTACCACAGACGACCGCTACGCAGCGAAGGAAAAGCGGAAGGGAGTTGGGTGGTACAAGACTACGGTGAGGTGATAGTTCACACTATGCTACCCAAGGAGCGGGAATTTTATAATTTAGAAGCATTTTGGGGTCATGGTGAACGCATAGAGTTTCCAGCATCCATTTCCGTGGGAGATTAAATCATGGAGTCCTCGGTTTCTGTATGCCCAGTTCCCGATGAACAGCAACCGCTCAACGAGTACGAACAGTTAAAATCTTCCTGGCTGTTTCGGGACTGTACCTTAAGTTGGGGCGAATATCTGAGAAAAATGGCTTGGATTTGGGGCTTCTGGTGGCTGGTCGCAGGTCCAGTAGCAGCAGCAAGCTTTCCGTTACATAAATATATGGGGAAATTTATATTATCAGGTGCGGCAGGAGCCAGTATCGGCGTACTGTTAGTGCTGGTAAGGCTTTATTTGGGCTGGTTGTACGTGCGCGATCGCCTAGGAAACCCCACGGTTTTTTATGAAGAATCAGGGTGGTATGATGGTCAAACTTGGACAAAACCCATAGAAGTGTTAACACGCGATCGCTTGATTGTCACCTACCAAATCGAACCAATACTAAGACGCTTGCAAGTTAGCTTTGCTGGTTTCGGTATATTATTTCTGGGGGGTGTGATAGTTTGGTTCTTACTGTGAATAGTCAACAGTCATGGCGAATGACTAATGACCAATGACTAATGACTAAAAATAAAAAATGGTGAAAAGAAATCAAGCTGCAGAACTGGAAGTCAGATTACTGCGAGAAGGGATTATTGAATCTAGACATATAGTCCAAGCTGTTGTTTGTGACGAACGGGGAAGGGTTTTATCAGTAGCGGGAAACTCCGAAACTTCCACCTTTGTCCGTTCAGCACTTAAACCTTTTCAAGCCCTAGCTGTAGCTAGCTCCGGCACCCTGGAACGCTACGAATTAACGGATAAAGACCTAGCAATTATCATCAGTTCCCATAAAGCAACCCTACAACAGGTACGCCAGGTATTTAACATCCTGTGGCGGTCTGATGTTGACCCAAGTGCATTACAATGTCCGATTCCTGAAGGGAAAAAAAGTCCTTTAGAATACAACTGCTCTGGTAAACATGCGGGGATGTTGGCAGTTTGTCAGCAACGGCATTGGCCTTTAAATAGTTACTTGGAGCGCAAACACCCAGTTCAGCAGTTAATTATCAGCAAAGTAGCAGAATTACTACGAATGCCAGCAGAAGAATTTATCAGCGCCCACGACGACTGCGGCGCACCTACCTATCTGATGCAAATGGCGCAAATCGGGACTTTGTATGCTCAGTTAGCCTCTGGTAAGAGTTTGGATATGGAGCGGATTGTCCGTGCTATGACTAATCATCCAGCCATGATAGCGGGAGAAGGGGAATTTGATACGGAACTGATGCGCTTAGCCCCCGGAGAAGTGGTGAGCAAAGCTGGTGCTGAAGGTGTACAGTGCATCGGTAGAATCGGTGAAGGTATGGGACTGGCAATTAAAGTCCTAGATGGGGCAAAGCGGGCAAAATACGCCGTTGCTATCCACCTGCTACAAGCTTTGGGCTGGATTACCCCCAGCGTTGCTGAAACCCTCTCAGAAGGCTTTATGACCTTGGGTCAATACAAGCGTTTAGAGGTCGTGGGAGAATTATCGATTTTATAGTTGCCAAATCCAAAAGGTTGGTGTTACTATGAATAAGTTGACGCGGGATAGAGCAGCCTGGTAGCTCGTCGGGCTCAACAAGCAAGATAAACACAGCGCTTTGGAGTTTGTCTTGTTATGGGCGGTAAATAAGGAAACTTATGTGCGTTTACCTGTCAAACTCGGGGAAGCCATTAGCGCGGTAATCCCGAACCAAGCTCCATAAGTGGAGAAGGTGTAGAGACTGGAAGGCAGGCATCCTAACAGGAAAGCTGAGGGTGAAGGGACAGTCCAGACCACAAACTGGTTATTCCAGGCAGCGAAAGCTGTAGATGGTAAGCATAACCCGAAGGTCGATGGTTCAAATCCATCTCCCGCCACCAAATGAAAGAAAAGCAAACCTTGCAACCCATAAAAGTCGCAAGGTTTGTTTTTTTTGATAACATGAGATATCCCGTTCAACCTGTTCTATGGATACCAAGCTCAAAGGAGACATAGCAGAACAAGCAGCTATTCTTCATGCCCTCAAACGTGGTTGGGGAGTTCTCAAACCTGTTGGCGATAGGCTTCCTTAGGATTTGGTGTTCGATGTAGAACAAACTATAATTAAAATCCAAGTCAAGTACGCTTGGTTTGATGAGCCATCTGGCAATTATGTTGTAGATAATCGCCGCACCAAGACAAATCGGCGACTAATGCTTCGAGAAGCCTACAAAGAATCTGACTTTGATTTTGCCCTGGTTTATATAGAAAACCTGGACTTGTTTTATATTTTCCCGGTAGATGTGTTTATCGGCTACGGTAGCGAAATTCACTTAGTCGAAGCACAGAAGCGACAACGTAAACCTCATTCTGCACAATACCGTGATGCTTGGAAGTTAATAGTCCAAGCAGCTTTAGGTCAAGATAATTGTGATGGTACATCACCTCTTGAAGCCAGGAAAGCCATTATCAAGTAATTCTAAATTAAGCTTCTGGCGTTGCCCAAGAGCGGGTATGAATTATCAAATTCACCCTCACCCTCACCCTCACCCTCACCCTCACCCTCTCTCTAGGGCAGAGGGAATACGAGGGAGTCAGAATTCTAGCTCCCTTGTCCCTAGGGACAAGGGCACCTGATGAGGGCAAATCATACTTGTATCCCACACTCCGCACCCTAGGGTGTCACATAGCATAATCGCTTAGATAATTCTATTTTTAAGCTATAAATGATGCTTTTCAACCAGAATTTATACGTTAATATACGGAGCAAAAGTGTATTAAATAGCTTTATTTCTTTATAAAAAACGGTAAAAACCGATTGTGACAGTTGAGGGTGCGGAATGTGGGTTTTATTAAGCAACGCCAAGCTTCTGCTGTTGATTTGACGCAACAGTAGTAAAATCCACCCCCCAGAAGTTGAAAACCGACCCCCCAACCTCCGGAAAACAGAGGTAAAAACAGGAAATTATATGGACAATGGAGAAGAGATTACCTTTCAGCTAACAACAGTCTGTCTCATACCTTGGCAATCAAAATTAACAATCCCTGGAATCCCAAAGATGGCTGGCTTTTGTTCTATGCTGGAGTAAAAAACGTCTAAAGAGTAAGGTTAATCATGGCTCTAAGTTTGCAGCGACCCATTTTAGTGGGTGGGATAGGTTTGTCAGTCTCTTTGTGGTTGTTACAGAGTTGGGATGATTCGATAATACATTTCGGTGAGTTTGGCGTCCTCGGTGCTTTAGCAGTCGGTGGTGGTTTGTGGTTTCTGAAGCAAAATAACAACAAAAATAACTCCTTACAGTGGGATGCTTCGACTGTGGATCGCGCTACTGTGGAAGCAGCTATTTCCCAAGCTGAAGCCGTGGTTAATCAGCTAGCACAAGAATCCGAAAATCACCAATCCTTGGTGATACTGCGCTCAAAAGTTGCTCAGCTACAGGCAGAAATAGACAGAAAAGATATTAAAATATCCGTCACTGGTGGCAGATTAGTGGGTAAAACCAGCTTGATCAAAGTCCTGCAAACTAATCAACAGACGTTTCATGGAACCTCTGTCCAATTCCAGGAGACAGCGGCTTTATTTACAGAAGCGGGTGAACAAACAGATGCAGCCACTTTGTTAGCGGCAAATAAATCAGATTTAGTCTTATTTGTCACCAACGGTGACTTAACCGAATCTGAGTTTCAAATAATACAGCAGTTCAAGGCGAGAAATCAGCGTACCCTGGTTGTATTTAACAAACAAGACCAATATTTGCCAGACGAACGGGCTGCTGTCTTGCTTTCTTTACGCCAGCGGCTTCCTGGAAGTGTCGTAGGTACTGCTGCATCTCCCAACCCCATCAAAGTCCGGAAGTTTGAGGCGGATGGCTCCGCTCAAGAATGGATGGAACAACCCGCACCAGACATCCAACAGCTAAACCAATATCTAAGTGAAATTCTGGAACTGGAAGCAGAGAAATTAGTATTGTCAACTACTATGCGGACAGCTTTGGCACTGAAAGCTGAGGCCAAAGACTTGCTTAATAGTGTGAGACGCGATCGCGCAGTTCCCATGATTGAACAATACCAATGGATAGCGGCAGGAGCAGCATTTGCTAACCCCGTCCCAGCCCTCGATTTACTAGCAACAGCAGCAATCACTGCCCAAATGGTAATGGATTTGGGTGGTATTTACCAGCAGAAATTCTCTCTGGATCAAGCCAAAACCGTCGCTGGGGAAATGGGTGGTTTAATGCTGAAATTGGGTTTGGTGGAACTGTCTACCAAGGCTATTAGTACTGTACTCAAGAGCAACGCTGTTACTTATGTTGCTGGAGGTTTAGTTCAAGGTGTAAGTGCAGCCTACCTGACTCGCGTGGCTGGGCTAAGTCTGATAGAGTACTTCCAACAGCAAGAAGCAGCCGAAGATACTGGCTTCAACTTGGAGAAATTCGGAAAAACATTGCAAAACGTGTTTCAACAGACACAACAGTTGGGTGCTTTGCAAGGGTTTGTGAAGCAAGGTGTCAAGAAGTTGTTACCAGAAGGGGAACCCATCTCGGTGGCTTAAGATTTCGCAATATGTAGGGACGTGATTAATCCCGTCTCTACAGGGTCTTTCCATGAGAGATAATTTATATGAATTTCATTCAAAATAAATTTCAAATTGTCAGGCATTGATTCTCAGATAAAGACCTCAGTTTTACACCCTCTAGATTATACTCAATTGTTAGGAAGAATTTTTAAGAATATCAGCATTGTTTAATCAAAACCGGCTCTTGGAAACAGGGAAATCTCATCACATCTAATGGCGTTTGCTCAGAAGCATTAATGCTTTCATCAACTACACCTGCTAGTTGTAGCGCACGGGTGACTAACTCTGAGCAAAAAAGAAAATCATAATTCGGAGAATTTGTCAACCCAATGCCATCCCACCAGTCTATTGCTGAACCCACAGCCTGTACAAAGTCATAGGGAATGCGTTGTTGTTCAATTTCTCGTAGCCATGTCTGCATCTGATGCATTCTCTCATGACTCAGGGGGGTCTTGAGTGCAGCCCACCAAGCAGGTCCTGTGGATGCGGATAAACGTTGGGAAAGCCACTGATGCTGGACACCTAGAATAGTCTTACCCGTTCCCACACTAGGTAAGCTGGTATCAATATGAGACTCCGCAATCAGAACTGAGTCTCCATAACTATTAATGTGATTAACAGATAGAACAATAGCTAAATGAACATAGCAGGACTGAGTGCCTAATTTGACAACAGTGGAGGGAATGTCTTTGCCAGAAAAAGCAATTACGTCACCAATTTTGATTTGGGCACTTATTACTTCGTAATTTTGCAAAGGATGTCGGTATCTGCTATTGTTTGCCACTTTGCTCCATTTATAAGCAATTATTACTACTTTATGTCGCCTGATTCACCAACATACTGTACTTGAGTGCTGCTAGGCAAGTAGGTGTTCTTCCGGGGATGCTTACAGAGTTGAATTTTTGCGGAGCAACGACCAAAATCGGCTAGCTATTTAGCTTTTATTTATAGTAATCATTTTAGTATTGTTATACTAATTAGTTAGATATTATGTTCGCATTATGTCAGTGTAGTAGAGTGATACTTATCACAGCTAAACTGGGAATAATAATGGTACAAAACAAAACAACATAAATAACTGTAGTCAGACCCAAGACAATATCAAAATTATTTTCGGAACGTAAATGGTGCTTTATGGCGCAAAAAGTAAATAATAAATCACAACTTCAACATCAATGTGTGCCTAAAGCACTCTCCATCACTCATAAAAAATGCAAATGAAAAATTCACAAATTGCTGCTAATTCTAATAATAATTCTTTGCACAGAATAGTACGAACAATTACATTTTCTCAAGGGGATTTTTCCCTCATTCTAGTACATTGTAATTATCGATTTTTGCGAGAACAAATGGTGCAGAGCCTACGGGAAATAACCAACGCTAATATCTGTGAAATCAATTTACCAGCATCTGTTCAAAGCATCTACAAAACTCTTGAGACAGAATTGGGAGATAAACAACCAGCAGCATCTATAGTGTTTGGGTTAGAGTCATTGCAAGACCTAGATACAGCCTTAGTTTTGGCTAATAGAGTCCGAGAAGAGTTTAGAAAAAAATTTCCCTTTCCGGTGCTGTTGTGGGTAAATGATAAAGTGCTGCAACAGATGATTCGTATCGCACCAGATTTTGCTAATTGGGCAACAACAGTTGAGTTTGATATTAGTAATGAAGAAGCTGAGTCAAAAATTTATCAAATCGTAAATAGTAGATAAAAGATTAAAAAATAAAAATTCCTAACCCAAAACTAAAGGTGATAAATCACCGATTTAAGTTCTTAACTGTGATAGCATCACCAAGGTTCCATAAAATGCTTATCCTTGCACGTTTCAATCTTTTTGTACAGTATATTGACCTCAAGAACACAAAATTATTCCTCGGTTTAACCAACCTTGGAGGTATTCACTATTAATTTCTACAACCCGTTGACTCGCTGTATCAGTTGCTTGAGAAACACTATAACTCAGCTATTAACTTAGCTATCAGAAATAATTAATATATTTTTTATTTTGGCGAAACTGCTACAAATTTATATCCAATTAAACATCCAATAATTTATTAAAATTTGCTCAAAAAAACCAACTTTTCGATTTTTTCCCAAACCTGGTTTCTCTATGTCCAGTTTAAACTTGTGCTGTTGGCACTAGTTAAACATTTTATAAAGTCTGAGGAAAATTTTTTCAAATCTTTACTTTGTAACAAATAATTGAACTAAATTAATTTAGTGTTTATTTAGTGTAACTAAAATGTACATAAACATATATCAATCGCTCATACCCAGAAAAAAAGTGCTAAATAAGCAAGCTGTACAATGCTTATATTGGTATGAGTATTTTTTCAAATCCAGTCTGATGAAGGTATTGGTACTAACAATATAGATAATCGCTGATATGGTGAATCAATTACTCTCCTAAATTAGATTCAAATAGACAGTAAAAAATAATACTTTGTAATTTAGTATTTAAAGTAATATCACATGTTTATAACAAATGAACAGCAAGTCGCTGGTAAAATTACCTATGCCTTTTGGATGTAAAGTTGCTTATACTAATCCAAGTGTTACAAGCTTGGTAAACCAAACAAAAATATGTTTTTCTATTATTAGAGATAAATTACCGCTGAATGTTTTATATTTTCTAAACAAATGAGCCTCTCAAGTTCTTTTAGGGACTTTTCTTTAGCTGAACTGTTCCAACTGATTGACCAAGGGCGCAAATCTGGGTGTTTAACAGTCTGTACATTACCAGATACTCAAGCGACCGAAGCTAAAAGTTATTACTACTACATTTGGTTTCGCCAAGGGCGAGTGATTGCTGCAGCTAATCGCTTAGATGGTCATGGTTTAGTTACTAAAATTTTAGAACGGCATTGGTTGAGCCAGCCAATACTAATTAAACTTTGCAGTCAAATACCGACCGAAACTCCGCTAGGATTACATTTAAAAACTCAAGGAGCGCTCAATTCGGAGCAGTTAAACTTACTATTTGCTGGTCAATTGCAACAGGTAAGAAACCTATTTGAAATTCAAAAAGGTGTATTTAAACTTGATTGCAGAGCTACCCTACCTTGGAGCGAAATGACAGGTTTAAGTGTGGGGACGATAGAAGTAGCTTTGATGGCTTTGAGAGCTATGAAAAATTGGCAAGTTTTGGCTGATGCGCTTCCGGGTGAGTCTTCTGCTCTCAAAAAGATGCAAAATCCTAAACTACAAGTTCGCTTAAATGCGTTTGAGTGGCAAGTATGGGAATTAGCTAAGGGTAATATACCCCTCAAAGCAATTGCTGACCAAGTGAATCAATCAACCGCTAAAGTTCAACAAGCTGCTTTCCGATTGATACTTGCTGGTTTGGCAGAAGAAGTTCCTCTGGTGACATCTAATTCCAATATGAATGAGAGGGTGAATTTTAATTATATAAATCCCTATTACTCCCTGAGCCAAAAATCCCCGACAGTAGAACAATCTAAAGTCAGTACTTCCTTTTTGCAAAGTTTAGTTGGGTTTTTACGGAGTAAAGTGTAATGGAAATCCTGCGGGTTGTTGTCACTGGTTGCGTAGGTGCCGGTAAAACGAGCTTTATTCGCACAATTAGTGAAATTGAAGTCGTTGACACCGACAGGAGAACAACAGATCAAGCAGCAGAATTAAAACCTCAGACTACCGTAGCTATGGACTTTGGACGTCTGACTTTTGCACCCAACCAAGCGTTGCACTTATATGGTACTCCAGGACAGTCCCGATTTGACTTTATGTGGGACATCCTGATTAGCCAAGCAGACGCTTACGTTTTCTTAGTAAATGCTCATCGTCCGCAGGATTTCCGTGCCGGTCGGCGAATGTTAAATTTTATGAACCAGCGAGCGCAAATTCCGATGTTGATTGGACTAACTCATATGGATTGTCCCGATGCTTGGGAACCAGATGATATAGCAATAGCTTTGGGATTGCAGGATGAACGTGAGCGACCACCTATCATACCTGTGAATGCCAATGACCGTGCTTCTGTCCTGAAAACTTTAATTGCACTGATTGATGAATTTTATAAAAATTCTCAAACTGCATAACGGGGATTGGCGATAATTTTCATATACTTTGAAAAGAAAACATAGTAGCTACACTGGTGGCAACTATGTTAATTAAAATTAACACATTGGGTGCAACTTAATCGCAACAGTTAACCTGTTTTTTGCCAGGTACACTACCTCTAAAAATTGTCAAGGATAGTCATAAACACCGTTACTAATTGTAGGAAAAATAATCATGATTAACGTTTCGATGCTCCAAGACGTTCTGCAAAACTTCGTTAGTAGCTCTCCAGATGTACAGGGTGCAGCCTTAGTTAGTCCTGATGGATTAGCGTTAGCTTCTGTATTACCAGGGGGAATGGATGAAGAACGTACCGCTGCTATGTCGGCATCTATGCTTTCCTTGGGTGAACGCATAGGTCGGGAACTCAGTCGCGGTGGTGTAGAACGAATTGTCGTTGAAGGTGAAAAAGGTTATGGTGTTTTAGTAAGTTGTGGTAACGATGCTGTTTTATTAGTTCTCGCTAGTTCCGCAGCCAAACAAGGTTTGTTGTTCTTAGAAATTAAACGAGCAGTTGCCCAACTAACACCTCTACTAGCATAAATATAAAGACTTTCTGGATTTTAGGTTTTCTTTGGAATTGATAATCTAAAATCCTGAATATACACCTATACTTAAAGTGCCAAACATTGTAAAAATCTGGAAAGATTTAGGGAAATATAAAAGCTTGGGCGCTGTTTAAAACCAGTTGGTTATCTACAGAACTTGAATTAATTCACATACAACTCACCTAATTTTCTAGGAGATGCCTCAGATGGCTATAGATGTACATGCTTTTATGTCTACTTTAGAAAAGCGTGTTGAATTTACAGATGCAGACAAAGCGTTATTGAAATCGGAAGCAGAATGGGGATTGAAAATAGCCCCAGAAATGGCTGACCATTTTTATGATTATTTGGGACGCGATCGCGAAATGGAGGCGATTTTACATACTGGTGAGCAGCGCATCCATCGCTTGCGAGCCACCTTTGTAGAATGGTTCTATGAAATGTTCACAGGTATGGACGACTGGGGTCATGCTTACGCTGACCGGCGGTGGAAAATTGGTTTGGTTCACGTCCGCATTGGTATCGGTCCCCAGCACGTGGTACCAGCAATGGCTACGGTCATCCGTGAAGTCGGGAATCACAGTCAAGCCGATGGTAAAAGCGACGTTCTCAAAGATGCTCTCAGTCGGATTTGTATGATTGATTTGGCATTTATTGAACAAGCCTACGTGGAAGTTTCCTCTGCAGCAGTGCTTAGAGAAACTGGCTGGACGGAAAATCTGTTTCGCCGCTTAATTGCTACCGGCGCCAAGTCTATGTAATTGTAATTGGGGAATGGCTGATGGCTAATAGCTAAGGTCAGCGATCGCTAAATAATTCTTCTTAGTTCCCATTACCCATTATCCATTCCCTCTACTGCTGCTGGTTGCCACACTTCGCCATATTCTGTACGTAAAGCTTGCCAAGCTTCCACTTGTCCGGGTTCGTATTCTCCTGGTTTATCCCATTGCAAAAACAGGCTTAAAGCTGGCTGTTGTTGCTCATCTAAAAATCGAATTGCATAGGTGGTAAAATTACCGCGTTTGGCTTCCCCAGTTTCAAATTTCACCGCAGTAATTTTGTCCATATTCAGGTGAAACTCAAACCCTTCGGTGTGCATATTCGCATACTTACCTTTGGGCAATTCAGCATAAAACAGCTTTTGAATTTTACCACGTGCTTCCAGAACAGCCGCACTACTGGTAACAATTAACCGCAGTGTCCCTAGATTTTCACAAGCTTCTAAAAATTCTTTCAGTGTTGCTGTCATAAATTTGGATTAGATAAAAAATAAAAAAAGGGCAGGCTAAAAAGCCCACCCCAGAAAAGAAATTAACCCAATAATGCTTTCGCCTTAGCTACCACATTATCAACGTTAAAGCCAAACTTATCCAGACAAACACCACCAGGAGCCGAAGCACCAAAGCGGTCGATAGTGACAGTATCACCTTCATTACCGACATACTTATGCCAGCCAAAGCTAACACCAGCTTCTACAGCCAAACGCTTGCTAACAGCTTTCGGTAGCACAGACTCCTGATAACCTGCATCTTGGGCTTCAAATAAATCCCAAGATGGCATGGAAACAACACGAACGTTCTTACCTTCGCTAGTCAGTTTCTCAGCAGCACTGACACAGAGGTTCAATTCCGAACCAGTACCAATCAGAATGATATCAGGGGTGTCTTGACAATCTACCACTGCGTATGCTCCCTTGGTTGTACCTTCAATGGAAGTACCACCTAAACTGGGGAGATTTTGGCGAGAGAATGCTAATAAGCTAGGAGCGTTGCTCTTGGCTCTTTCAATCGCGACTTTGTAAGCGCCAGAACATTCTGTACCGTCGGCGGGACGAATTACGGTTAAGTTAGGAATAGCGCGCAGAGAAGCGAGAGTTTCCACGGGTTGGTGAGTAGGACCATCTTCCCCTTGTCCAATGGAGTCGTGAGTCATCACCCAAATACAACCAGCTAGAGACAGGGCAGACAAGCGGATGGCAGCACGCATATAATCTGTGAAAATCAAGAAAGTCGCGCCGTAGGGAATTAATCCCGAACCATGCAGTGCCATCCCGTTACAAATTGCACCCATACCGTGTTCCCGTACACCAAAGTGGACGTTACGGTTTTGGTATTGTCCTTTTTGGAATTCGCCTTCACCCTTGATTTCTGTCAAGTTGGAGTGCGTCAAGTCAGCCGAACCACCAATTAACTCAGGTAAAACCGCAGCCAGTTTGTTGATGCAGGTTTCTGAGTGTTTGCGGGTGGGGAGAGCTTTATCTTCAGCGGTGTAGGTAGGTAGTACCTTGTCCCAACCGTCGGGGAGTTTACCGCTCACTAAACGTTCAAATTCGGCGGCTTCTTGGGGATATTTAGCCTTATAATCTGCAAATGTCTTGTTCCATTCAGTTTCGTAGCTCGCACCCCGCTCAACGGCTTTACCCATGTGGTTGAGTACGTCTTGAGGAACTACAAAAGGCTCGTATTCCCAACCCAGGTTATCGCGGGTCAGTTTTATTTCGTCAGCACCCAAGGCTGCACCGTGAACACCAGCAGTGTTTTGTTTGTTGGGGGAACCATAACCGATGGTGGTTGTCACCTTAATCATGCTCGGCTTATCGGTGACAGCTTTTGCTGCTTCGATAGCTTTAGCGATCGCTTCTAAGTCAGTGTTTCCATTTTCCACATGTAAGACATGCCAACCGTATGCTTCAAAGCGCTTGCTGACATCTTCCGTGAAAGCAACGTCGGTAGAACCGTCAATTGAGATGTGGTTATCGTCGTACAGAGCAATTAGTTTACCCAATCCCTGGTGTCCAGCAAAAGAACAAGCTTCACCGGACACGCCCTCCATGTTGCAACCGTCACCTAAAATCACATAGGTGTAATGGTCAACAATCTTGGCATCGGGTTTGTTAAACTTGGCTGCTAGGTGAGCTTCTGCCATTGCCAAACCCACACCATTGGCAATTCCTTGACCGAGAGGACCCGTAGTAACTTCTACACCCGGAGTGATAAAGTTTTCTGGGTGTCCGGGGGTTTTAGAATGCCACTGACGGAACTGCTTAATATCTTCTATACCCACGCTGTCGTAGCCCGTCAGGTAGAGTAGGGCATACTGTAGCATAGAGCCGTGACCAGCACTGAGAATAAAGCGATCGCGGTTAAACCACTTGGGGTTTTTGGGGTTAAACCGCATGAACTTATCCCACAGCACGAAAGCCATCGGTGCTGCACCCATCGGTAGTCCTGGGTGTCCAGATTTCGCTTTTTCTACAGCGTCAATTGCCAAAAAGCGGATCGCATTAATACAAAGTTCTTCGAGGGATTGGGTTGCAACAGCCATAATCTATTGATATTTACGACGGGTTAGCACTCTTGACAGCTTACGCATGACTGAGTATTTTTACTCTGCCCTAGGACGTATCTCCATCATCCCATTGCCTGGGTTGATGGACAAGATAAAGAATTATCAATTTTAGATTTAGATTGGGAATTTTTCGATTAAGCATTGGAATTAGTGGATGAGCGTATTAGTTTTGTCGAGTGGCACAGACGTTACACCACAACGCCTTTACAATGTTGTGAATTTGGATAAATCCATCACAAGTAATCAGCTTCCAGTTCCTAGCTATCGAAAATCCACGCATCCAAAATCTAAAATCTAAAATTCTAGTGGTACTTCTTAAAGGCTAGCGTGACATTGTGACCGCCGAACCCAAAAGAATTAGATAATGCCACCTCAACAGTTTGAGAGCGGCTTGAGTTGGGAACGTAATCCAGGTCACACTCTGGATCGGGGTTTGCTAAATTGATTGTAGGGGGAATTTGGTCATTAGCGATCGCCAAAACTGTGGCAACGGCTTCAATTCCTCCCGAACCCCCCAACAAATGCCCTGTCATTGACTTAGTGGAGCTAATTGCTACTTGACGAGCATAGTCCCCCAAGGCTGTTTTAATTGCCGAGGTTTCTGTAGAATCGTTAGCCGGGGTGCTTGTACCGTGAGCATTGATATAGCTCACTTGCTCTGGACTAATTCCGCCATCTTTCATTGCCAGTTGCATGGATCTGGCTGCACCGGCGCCACCAGGAACGGGGGAGGTAATATGATAGGCATCACAGGTCATGGCGTAGCCGACAATTTCCGCGTAAATGCGGGCACCACGACTGAGGGCATGTTGCAATTCTTCCAAGATTAAAATGCCAGCACCTTCGCCCATGACAAAACCATCGCGGTCTTTATCAAAGGGACGACAAGCATGTTCTGGGTCATCATTCCGGAAAGAAAGGGCACGGGCTGAGGCAAAACCTGCTACAGACAAGGGTGTGATTGCCGCTTCACAGCCTCCACAAATCATCGCTTGAGCATAGCCGCCCTGAATCAACCGAAAAGCCTCGCCGACGGCATTGGAACCGGCAGCACAAGCAGTTACAGTACAAGAATTCGGACCTTTAGCACCAGTGTGAATCGCTGTTAACCCCGCCGCCATGTTGGCAATCATCATCGGTACCATGAACGGACTACAACGGTCAGGTCCTTTTGTCAAGTAAATTGTTTGCTGGTCTTCTAATACCTTAATGCCGCCGATACCAGTACCAATCATCACCCCAACCTGTTCGGCGTTGAGGTCGGTGATTTCTAGTTTGGCATCAGTTAGAGCTTGCAGGGAAGCTGCAACCCCAAACTGAGCAAACCGATCCATCCGCTTGGCTTCTTTGGGATTCATGTATTGGTGCGGGTCGAAGTTTTTGACTTCACCAGCAATTCGACAAGCATGGCGCGAAGCATCAAATAAACTAATAGAGCCAATGCCGTTGCGTCCGCTAATTAAGCCTGACCAATATTCCTGGGGGTTATTTCCAATCGGTGTAATTGCGCCAACACCTGTTACAACTACACGTTTACGTAGCTCTGTAGGAGCCGCTTCGCTAACAAAATCTGTCATGACTCAGTTGAAAGGTGGCTTGACCTTGTGGCAGAACGAAAAATGGGTAATGGGTAATGGGTAATGGGTAATGGGTAATGGTTATTTCACTGCGTCACCGCGTCACCGCGTCGTCTTATTTGTTCCCAGTCCCCAGTCCCCAGTCCCCAGTCCCTGACTCTCTAAGCAGATGTGGCAACTTTGTCGTTGATATAGTCTACTGCTTCTTGTACGGTGGTAATCTTTTCAGCAGATTCATCGGGAATCTCGATATCAAATTCTTCTTCCAAAGCCATTACTAGTTCTACGGTATCCAAAGAATCTGCACCCAGGTCGTTCTGGAAGTTAGATTGGGGAGTAACGGTGTCAGCCGCAACACTCAGCTGCTCAGCGACAATTTTCTTGACTTTATCAAAAATTTCGGCTTGGCTCATAAATAAATGTCCTTAACCAGTTGCTACTATTCCGCTATGACGGGTGATATGCTTTTGAGCATATTCATCTTATCGGAAAGCGCGATCGCATACATCGTGCAGTTGGTCTGTTTACCAAGTGGCATTTCACATCTTTAAGTAAAAATCAAGATTTTCGGCGAATTCCAAATTAGCAGTTGAAATAGAGACGTTGGTATTAAACCGGAAATGCCATGTCATCATCTCCTACCCTAGAATCACCCCAACCCCTAGAATCCCCCCAATCTCTGAATGCAAAACCCCCTACTCTCAAGTACGCTTACTATCCTGGCTGTGTAGCTCAAGGTGCTTGCGGGGAATTACATCAGTCCACCACTGCTTTGACTAAAGCACTGGGTATTGAACTTGTGGAATTGAAAAAAGCTTCTTGCTGCGGTTCTGGCACCTTTAAGGAAGATTCCCATCTCCTGGAAGATACCGTCAATGCTCGAAATATCGCCCTCGCAGAAGCCTTAAATTTGCCCCTGATGACCCATTGCAGCACCTGTCAGGGAGTCATCGGTCATGTGGACGAACGGTTAAAGGAACGACAAGAAACTGAACCGGCTTATGTTGAGAAAGTGAATGGCTATTTGAAAAAAGAAGGTTGTTTACCCTATCGCGGTAGCACAGAAGTGAAACATATTCTCCACGTCCTAGTAGCAGACTACGGGTTGGCAGAAATCCAAAACCGAGTCACTAAGCTATTGGGTGGGTTAAAATGCGCTGCTTTTTATGGCTGCTACCTGCTACGTGCCCAGCAAACTAAGCTGTATGATGACCCGTTCAACCCGCAATCAATGGAAAATTTATTTCGAGCGGTGGGTGCCACACCGATTTATTATCGTGGTCGTACCCAATGCTGTGGCTGGCCGATTTCCAGCTATGCTACGGAACAATCCTTCAAAATGGCAGGAATGCACATTCAAGAAGCCATAGCAGCGGGTGCTGATTGTATTGTCACCCCCTGTCCGCTGTGTCACTTAAATCTAGATTCCCGACAACCAGAGGTAGAAAAAGTCATTGGCAGCAAACTCGGTTTGCCAGTGCTACATTTACCGCAGTTAGTTGGTCTAGCAGTAGGTCTGAAACCTTCACAACTGGGTTTAAGCAAGCACATTGTTTCGACTAAATCTGTCCTGCAAAAATTAGGTCTGTAATCACACAAGTGGTGGGAATATCCACCACTGTGATTATGACGGTGGTGTTTCGGGTGTGGTGGTTGGAGATGTATTTTTCTGTTCTGATGGTTGATTATGCTTATCTAGCGGTGGAAATGTCGGTGGTAAGACTGCTGGTGCTGTAGTA
>JAYKJH010000197.1:0-31655 GCA_035285345.1 Nostocaceae cyanobacterium
CAGTACTATTCACCAGCAGTACTATTCACTAGCAGTACTATTCACTAGCAGTACTATTCACCAGCAGTACTATTCACCAGCAGTACTATTCACCAGCAGTACTATTCACCAGCGCTACTATTACCAATTACCTACTCCCGCACCATCTCAAACCACTGAGCGATACTATCAGCTACAGCAGCAGCTAACCTCTGCTGTTCCCAAGGGTTAGCTACCCAGTCAGCTTCACTGGGATGGCTGATAAAACCCAACTCCATCAGCACTGATGGTGCAGTAGTAGGACGCGCTAAAGCCAAATTTTGCCAACGCACCCCGTGAGATGGACGCTGGAGATTTTCTACGAGGGAATCGTGCAAAAATCCTGCCAGTTTTTTTGCTTGTGGATGATACCAGAACATACCTATGCCTTTAGCGTCTTCTGGATTGCCATCGTCGGGGATGGCATTGTAATGTACTGAAAGAGCAATGGTAGGTTCGATGTTGTTGATAATATCTACCCGTTCTCGTAGCGACAAATATTTATCCTCTTCCCTGGTCATATACACCGTTGCACCGCGTCTTGTTAATTCATCCCGCAGCAACATCGAGACAGTCAGCGTGGCTTGTTTCTCTGTATATTTATTCGGTCCGATCGCACCAAAATCATCACCACCATGTCCAGGGTCGAGGACGATTTTAACTCCAGCTAAGGGCTTGTAAAACCCCAGGAACATTGGCTTTTTTGGGGGATGACGCAACGACAGGATTAAACTATTTCCCTCGTATCTCAGGTGATAACCCCACTGTTGGTTATTTTTGAGATTAAAGGTATATTTCACCGTCTCATCTTGTGTCTGTTCCCAATCCACAGCCGCAATAATCGGGTTATTATCTATGGGGATAACGTCTTTTTGTGCCTTAGTGTTATAGAGAGTTAGGGAAAAGGTACGTTTACCCTGTTCCACAGCGATGGGTACGGGAACATCTAGGGGGAAGATTATCTCGGTTTTACCTTCAATTTTTCGGGTTTTGATGTTGTTGATAATTGAACTAGTAGGAACTTTAAAGCCTAAAAACTGAGTTTCATTGCTGTTTATCCAAGCACCATAATCCAAGCGCAACCATTCACCCTGTCTCCCCGTGACTTTTGCTCGTGTACTTTGAGGTAGGGGTGTCAGTCGAGAACTCTCATCAGAAGGTCCAGTGCGGGTAATACCTGAGTCTGATTTCACCTCCACGATTTGTAAGGGGAAGGGTGGTAAGATTTGAAAATCACTCTCCAGTTCCTTGATGTTTGTCTCCTCGCGGAAGCTGAGTAGAGACTGAGGATAACCCAAGTTAAATCCCATCCCGTAAGCAATCCGAATAAAATCTCCCCCAACAGCCGAACTAGCAAAGGATGCTGGCTGACAATCTGGTTGTTCCTTAGCCCGAAATGTTAGTAGTTCTACTGGTTGCGATTCAGCTAATAGGGGTAAAGTAAAATACCCTTTCGGTGCTAAACTTGTTCCCAAACACCACAGTTTTACTCCTAGGTTGGCGATATCGACACTGGAACTAACAGCAGCCGTTCCTAAAACATTTGCTTCAACTAAACTCACAAGCTGTGTTTGCTGATATGGATGGTCTTGATTTAGATAGCTGAGATATAAAACATTATCTTGTCCAGCCAAAGGTAAACTGGTGTAAAAGTTATCAACCTGGACACCTTTGCTTGTTTTACCATTAATGGGAACGTTTGCTTTTGCTGGTATTACCGTACCCATAGCCAACATCTTCCCAGAGGTAGTTGTGTAATCTCTGGGAAACTCGGCAAAAAATCCATCTGGATTTGCATAGGCTGGATATGCAACCATCCAGACGAATCCCAAAATTATTAATCCGAAGATTTTCCTCACGACACTATGTAAAAACATTTGAAAATAAGAGTCAGCAGTTAACACTACAGACGTTCGTACTGAACGCATTACAACAGATAACCGTCAACCGTCAACAGCCCAAAGGCTGATGTCTAATGACAAATTACTAATGTATGTCACAATTAACGGGGTGTATTTTTACAATTTGCACAGAACATAGAAATTTTTATGACTAAGTTTGTTTTTGTCACTGGTGGAGTTGTTTCAAGTATCGGCAAGGGAATTGTCGCCGCTAGTCTGGGACGCTTACTGAAGTCGCGAGACTATTCGGTGTCAATTCTCAAACTTGACCCATATATTAATGTCGATCCCGGAACAATGAGTCCGTTTCAGCATGGGGAAGTGTTCGTCACCGAAGATGGTGCAGAAACCGATTTGGACTTGGGACACTACGAACGGTTCACCGATACCTCGATGTCTCGTCTCAATAGTGTCACTACTGGTTCAATTTACCAGGCTGTGTTAAATAAAGAACGTCGCGGAGACTACAGGGGTGGTACGGTACAGGTAATTCCCCACATCACCAATGAAATCAAAGAGCGCATCAAGAGAGTAGCTCACAATACAAACCCTGATGTGGTAATTACAGAAATTGGCGGGACGGTGGGAGATATCGAATCCTTGCCATTTCTAGAAGCAATTCGCCAGTTTCGCAAGGAAGTAGGACGGCAAAATGTGCTTTACATGCACGTCACCCTGATACCGTGGATACCTAGCGCTGGAGAGATGAAAACCAAACCGACACAGCATTCGGTGAAAGAATTGCGGTCAATAGGGATTCAACCAGATATTTTAGTATGTCGCTGCGATCGCTCCTTACCAGATGGATTGAAGCACAAACTCTCAGAATTTTGCGATGTCCCGGTAGAGTGCGTTATCCCTGCCCAAGATGCTAAAAGTATATATGAAGTACCCCTAATGTTGGAAAGGGAAGGACTGGCTCAGCAAGCACTAGAGTTGCTGAACATGGAAAGACGACAACCGGATCTGTCCCAATGGCAAACCTTAGTAGAAAGGCTCTACAGTCCCAGCAACCGGATTGAAATTGCGATTGTCGGTAAATACATACAGTTAACTGATGCTTATTTGTCGGTGGTAGAAGCGCTGCGTCATGCAGCAATAGCTATGGGTGGGGAATTACAGCTACGGTGGGTGAACTCAGAAAAATTAGAAATCGAACCCCCAGAGAATTATTTAGATAATGTCGATGGCATTGTTGTCCCCGGTGGTTTTGGAATTCGTGGGGTGGATGGTAAAATAGCAGCTATTGAATATGCTCGCCAACGCCAAATTCCCTTCCTCGGTTTATGCTTGGGAATGCAATGCTCTGTCGTAGAATGGGCAAGAAATGTAGTAGGATTAGCAGACGCTAACAGTGCTGAATTCGATCACACTACCACCAATCCAGTGATTAATCTCTTGCCAGAACAGCAGGATGTAGTAGACCTAGGGGGTACAATGCGTCTAGGTTTATATCCTTGTCGGCTTTTACCCAACAGTTTGGCTTGTCAATTATATCAAGAAGAAGTAGTTTATGAACGACATCGCCACCGCTATGAGTTTAACAATGCTTACCGCAATTTATTCATAGAGTCAGGGTATGTAATTAGTGGAACTTCTCCCGACGGACGCTTGGTAGAAATTATAGAATTACGCGACCATCCCTTCTTTATTGCTACCCAATTTCACCCAGAGTTTCAATCCCGTCCCAGCCGTCCCCATCCTTTATTTAAAGGCTTCATCCAGGCTGCTATCACCTGTTTTCAATCTAACTGTGGACGGATAATACCGCCAATAGAAGTGTTTTAACTTCCATAGATTACCATTCTAGAGACGTTCTGCTGGAATTTCTATATACAATAGAGACGTTAAAAGCAAACGTCTCTATGAGCAAAAAACCTAGCAACTGGAAAAGTTGCGCTGTGAGGAAAATTTGTGCCGTACTGGGTCAAAATTGTTTACGAGAGGAAACAATTTATAGTCAATTTTGAACGAGTTAGTGCCTTTTGCTATGAGCCAAATGGCAGAGTAACTTTTTGGCTACCAGATAGCGCGATTCCAATAGTAGTTAACCCACAAACAAATATCGATGATTATCAGAAAATTTTAGATTATATTCAACAAGTGACGGGACACAGCTTTGAGGATGCTTATTGGGTAAAGATTAATTACGAAAGAAGCGAATATGTAATTAATCTCACCTGTATTAGCTCCTTTTGTTATGAAGCCAATGGTAGAATTAGCTTTTGGTTGCCTGACGGTACTATCCCAATTATTATTAACCCCCAAAGCAACCCGGAATCCTACGACAAAGTTGTGGAATACATTCAAAAACGCACGGGACAATCTTTTTCTTAGTCATTAGTCATTGGTCATTGGTCATTAGTCATTGGTCATCAATTGTTCCCTGTTCCCTGTTAAGAGTTCCCCATTAAAGCTAATTTCGCTGCACCTAGCATCCCCGCTGAGTTACCCAATTGTGCTGGGAGGATTTGTAAACCCTCACGGGAAGTCGGATGCACTCGTCGTTCAATTTCTGCTTGCGTTGTTGGTAAGAAAAACTCTGCACTCGCACTAACACCACCGCCAATTACTACGGCTTCCGGTGAGAGCACGTAAATCAGACTAGCTAATCCTACCCCTAAATCCATACCATATTCTCGCCAAAAAGTCAAGGCTGGGGCATCCCCTGCTTTTGCTAGGGCACTTAATTCGGCTGCGTCTTTACCTGTGCGACGACGAATTGCACAAGCCGAGACATACTGCTCTAGAGAGCCTTGATTACCGCTATTACACATCGGACCATCAGGGTTAAAGGTAATTAAACCTAATTCTCCTGCGGCTCCTTGATGCCCAACAAACAATTTACCATTAAGAATTATTGCCCCACCAACCCCAGTTCCCAAGGTCAGTAAAATAAAGTTTTCCACCAACCGTCCCGCTCCTAACCAAGCTTCCCCCACAGCTGCACAATTAGCATCATTAGCTATCACTGTGGGAAGTCCAGTTTTGGCTTCTAACCAATCTGCTAAGGGGACATCTTGCCATCCCGGAAGGTTAATTGCAAATTTAGCAATCCTTCCAGCAGCATCAGCCGGACCTGGGGTACCCACACCAATAGCAATGGCTTGTTGTTCGGGGTCAAGCTGGGCGATAGCATCCACTATAGCCTGCAACACCGCCTCTGGTGTGGGTGGTTGGGGTGTGGCTATAGTTAAGGATTGTATACCTATACCATCCTCCCTAAACCGTCCCAGTTTAATTGCTGTTCCCCCGACATCGATGCCAATAACTTGTTTAGTCATTAGTCATTAGTCATTAGTCATTGGTCATTGGTCATTCCCTAGTCTTACCTAATTTCTCAGCCTTAGTGCTTGTCAAACTGACCTCAGCAACTGCGGTAGAACTAAGATGATGACGCGCTTGCAAGTCAGATGAGGTGATGTTAGTACCATGAATAATGCCAGAAATGGCAACAGAGAGCATAAAACCACCAGTAGCAGCAGCAATTAAAGTCAGATTGTCTTTCACGAATGTCTCTCAGTTACAAATACAGGTTTGCCAGGAAAATCGTCCCCGTAGGGGTGGGGTTTCCCCGTCCTACAGGAACGAAAGGAGCAACAAAAATCTCTATCTCAAGATACTGGACGAATCTAACTATTTCCGGTTCCAATTGTCTTTTCGCAAGCGGGGATTGACAAATTCATTTAATCCTTCCCCGACTAATGACAATCCTACTACCATGACAGTCATTGCTAAACCTGGGAACAATGCCGTCCACCAAATCCCTGTGGTGAGTGGATCTAGCGCCTGACGTAAATCATAACCCCATTCTGGCGTTTCTTCTGGCAATCCCAAACCTAAAAATCCTAAACCCCCCAGTACTAAAATAGCATCAGCAGCGTTGAGGGTGAACAGTACGGGAACGCTTTGAATTACATTGAAAAACAAATACCTGCTTAAGACTCCCCAGGTGGATGCACCCATTGCTTGGGCTGCTTCCACAAAAAGTTCGGTTTTCACGCTTACCGTATGATTACGGACAACGCGGTAATATTGAGGTATGTAAGCAATACTGATGGAAATTGCGGCATTTAAAATACCCCGCCCCACGACAAACGCCAGCGTCACCGATAGCAACAATCCTGGAAGGGTGTAAATGCTATCCATGAGAAACAGCAATACCTTATCTAATTTACCGCCCAGGTAGCCACTTACCAAACCCAAGGGTACACCGATAAGCATACTCAGCGCTGTTGCGAGGATAACCACTTGCAAAGCAGCTTGGGCACCAAACACCGTGCGCGAAAAGACATCGTAGCCTGAGCGTGTAGTGCCGAACCAGTAAGTCCCTGAAGGTGGGTCGAGAATGGGATTAACCAGGGACTCTGTGGGATTTTTTATCCATCCCCAAGCTTGAAAGGCAGGTGCGAGGAAGGCGATTAGCAGAAATAATAGAGTAATGACTATCCCAATCAACATCAGTTTTTGGGAGACGTTGGGTCGTTTGGGAAAGGAAAGAAATCTGGGGAGTCGGCGTTTGGTGACGGTCATGGGGAAAGTTATGAGTTATAATAGTAGATTAAATTAACTCAAAACACAGGATTTTGTAGGGGCAAAGCATTGCCTTGCCCCTACTACATTACAAACTACTTTCAATCAACTGCCGATACTGACTCTTTTGTTTCACACCCTTAACCTCAGTTAACAGTTCTTGATTCTTGAACAGTTGCACTGTCGGTGTTCCAGTCACACCAGCATTGAGAGCAATTTCTCGGTCTTTGTCGATGTCAATTTCTACAAAGTGAATCCTACCATCAAACTCGTCTACCAATTTGTTTAAAATCGGCTTCAGGGTGTGACAAGGACCGCATCCCGGAGCGACGTACTTCACCAACAGCAAGCGATCGCTCTGATGGAAAAGCTTCCGCAAAGCCAACCCACCTTCATGACGGGTAGCATTAATATCGAACTCAACAGGCGTTTTCTTCTCCTCTGGCTGGGGTTCTAGTTCATTATCAGGAGTTTCCAGTTGTTGATGGAATTCCTGAATCAAACCGTTGGATGATAACCAGCGTTCTGCTAACATTGCTGCCATACAGCCAGTACCAGCAGCGGTAATTGCTTGGCGAAATTCATGGTCTTGCACGTCCCCAGCCGCAAATACACCCTCTACACTGGTTTCCACAGAACCGTGGGTGACAATGTAACCCACCTCATCCAGTTCCAGTTGTCCCTTGAACAAAGAAGTGTTCGGGGTGTGTCCAATGGCGTAGAATAATCCCTTAGCGGGGATTTCACTTTCTTCCCCAGTTTTGGTATTGCGGAGTTTGACTCCTTCCATATGCCCGTTACCGAAGACATCCACGGCTTGGGTGTTCCAGTGAACGGTGATTTTAGGGTTACTCAACACCCGGTCTTGCATGGCTTTAGAAGCCCGCATTTTCTCGGAACGCACCAGCATATTCACCTTAGAACCATATTTTGTCAGGTAAATAGCTTCTTCCGCTGCCGAGTCCCCAGCACCAATCACCGCTAGTTCCTGTCCGTGAAAAATCGGAGTAGCTCCGTCGCAAATTGCACAAGCCGAAATACCCCGACTCCAGAATTGATGCTCGCTGGATAAACCAAGGCGTTTTGCTGTGGCTCCTGTAGCAATGATAATACTCTGGGTTTTAAATTCCCTCTCCTCAGAACGGACGGTGAAAGGACGCTGACTGAGGTCAACTTCTATCACATCTTCAGTGTATAACTCAGCACCCCAGCGTTCTGCTTGTGCTTTCATCTTATCCATCAGTTCCGGTCCGGTAATTCCTTGAGGGAAACCAGGGAAGTTCTCTACCTCGGTCGTTGTCATGAGTTGTCCACCAGGTAGTCCCCCAGCTTGAAAGCCTTCAAATACGACAGGTTTTAGGTTAGCTCGTCCCGCATAGATAGCAGCGGTGTATCCAGCCGGACCAGAACCAATAATGACTACGTTCTCTATGGTTGGGTTTGTCATGGTAATTTATATAAACTCATAACGACTACGTTTAATCTAGCATAACAAATGGTCATAGGAAATGGGAAGGGTGAGACTCATATCCCTGTTGCTGTGAACAACCAAGAATCTATAGCGCTAGAGTTTTTTGCGTTCTTCTTTGCGCCTTTGCGCGAAAAAAAATATTATTGAATCATACCCATCTACTTATCATGGGGACAGAAGCGTTTTCTGTAGCCTTATGTCCCTGATGACCATTGCGGAATTAGAGCAACTCAAAGCCGAGCATCCAGACTGGCAAATGGAGCTAGTAGATGGGAGTATTTTAGTTATGGGTCCATCGGATTACCAATCAGAAGAAATTGGTGCTGAGTTAATAAGATTGCTAGGAAACTGGGTAAAACCACGTAAGCTAGGACGGGTAGCAGGTTCTAGTGCAGGGTTTATTTTACCTAGTCTAGAAGCTACAGACGACAAGGAAAAAAGAAATCTGCGCGCACCTGATGTGTCATTTGTGCGGGCTGAGAAACTGAAGAAAAGCCAGCGGGATTTTGTGGAGTTGGTTCCAGACTTGATGGTAGAGGTGAAGTCTAAGTCTGACCGCATTAAACCACTAGAAGAGAAGATTCAACTATTTTTACAACTGGGGTCTACGGTAGGGATTTTAATTGACCCTGATAAATTAACGGTCACGGTTTACCGACTGAATCAAGAGCCAGTGGTGTTACAAAACGGGGATAAGCTGACATTACCAGATGTATTACCAGGTTGGGAAGTGGTGGTGGAAGAATTATGGCCTCCGGTATTTGAGTGAGCTTAAATCCAGGAGAGGAATAAACCATGATTCCAACCTTACCCAAAACCCTCACATTCGACGAATTCATTGCTTGGTATCCAGAAAATTCAGAATACCGCTATGAACTGCATGATGGGATAATAGTCGAGATGCCTAAACCAACAGGGATGCACTCAGAGGTAGCTGGATTTATCTCTGGTGAACTGTTCTTAGAAATTAGGCGTACACAAGAGCCTTATTTTATTCCCAAGGAATGTGTCATCAAACCACCAGGAGAGTCGGGCTATGAACCTGATGTCATCGTCTTAGATAAGCAAAGGGTTGCTAGTCAAGAACCTCGCTGGCAAAAGGAATCTATAATTACCCTAGGAGCGTCCGTCCGCTTGGTTGTAGAAGTCGTTTCTAGGAATTGGAGCGACGATTACGCTTTGAAACTAGAAGATTACGAATCCTTGGGTATTGCTGAATATTGGATTGTGGATTATCTGGGTTTGGGAGGTAGGCGATACATTGGCAACCCCAAGCAACCTACTATTTCTGTGTACTGGTTAGTTAATGGTGAATACCAAGTGAGGCAGTTTAGAGACGTTGACTACATAATATCACCAACGTTCCCAGAATTAAATTTAACTGCTGAACAGGTTTTTCGGGCTGGGGTTAATTAATAACGTAGCACTTACGCACCGATTATGATTTTGCGTGATGACAAGCCAGCGCGAAGTAATTGCCAAAAACTCTGGGATTGCTTCCCTACATGGCTGTGAGTGTCGCTTCCGACTTCGGGGAGTGCGTGCGTAATACCGTTTCACTTATATCATGATACAAATGGATGGGTAGGGGTAAGGCAATGCCTGACCCCTACGTAGATTTTGATGTATGGCAAATTTGGTGAAATGGTATAAGTCGTATAACCTAGGGAAAGCATTTTTTTAGTCGGTAATTTTGCCCTTGGTAAATGGGAAAGGTTTAGTTATTCTGGCAAAGAGGAGTTTGTCGGGTGTGTTAGGCGGATGTGATGTAGAAGTTTTGAGAGATTAATTAACTTGATGCGTCTAACACACCGATTTTAATGGTGCGTTACACTGCATTAACGCACCCTACGATTTAAGATTTGGAGGGATTAAAAATGGATAATAAATCTGAGTTATTTGAGAAAATTCGCCAACAATTTGACAGCGCTCCCTATCCGAGAACGCCTTTAGAAGATACCCCTAAAGATAGCCCAAACTCTCTGTATATTCATAACTTAGTAACTGCCTATTATGTACGAAATCAAAAAGTTATAGATACAAAAGACAAACTTATTTTAGATGCCGGTTGCGGTACAGGGTACAAAGCTTTGGCTTTAGCGATCGCAAATCCTGGAGCTAAAATTGTCGGGATTGATTTTTCGGAAGAGGCTGTAAAATTAGCCGAGCAGCGCTTGCAATATCATGGCATTGATAATGCTGAGTTCCATGTAATGTCTATTGAGGATTTACCCTCCTTGGGCATGGAATTTGATTATATCAACAATGATGAAGTGCTTTACTTGATAACTGACCCTGTGGCAGGTTTGCAAGCGATGAAGGCGGTTTTAAAGCCTGATGGGATTATTCGCAGCAATGTTCATAGTACTATACAAAGGGTTAACTTTTTCCGCGCCCAAGAACTATTTACAATCATGGGAGTAATGGATGAGTCTGACCCAGAGTTAGCCAGTGAAATGGTTCGGGAAACGATGGCTGCTTTAAAAAATCAAGTAGTGCTGAAAAAGAATGCTTGGGGTAAGAAAATAGAAGAAAGTACAGAGACAATTTTAGCTAATATTTTACTGCGGGGAGATAAAGGCTTCACAATTCCGGAATTGTTCTCTATTTTCAGAGCCGTTGATTTAGAGTTTATTAATATGGTGAATTGGCGGCAATGGGATTTGATGGATTTGTTTGAAGATCCAGATAATTTACCTGTGTTTCTCGGTATGAGCTTACCAGAAGCTTCCGTGGAAGAGCAATTGCATATATATGAGCTTTTAAATCCGCTACATCGCTTGCTAGACTTTTGGTGCGGTCATCCCAATCAAGGACAATCTTTTGTACCTCCTGCTGAGTGGGAAAAATCTGACTGGGAAACTGCACGGGTACATTTGCATCCGCAATTGAAAACACCAGAAATGAAAGAAGAACTGGTGCGATGTATCACCCAGCTAAATGCGTTTGAAATCAGTCGCTTTCTCCCCCCAGTTTCCGGATTTGTGGCTGTAGATAGTAATATTGCTGCTTGTCTTCTACCTTTATTGGATGCACCCTTGTCTATGAAGGCAATGGTAGAGCGCTTGCAGGTGGTTAAGCCGTTAAATACTGTGACGATGGAGCCGACAACTGCAGAGGAAGCTTTAGATTTGCTGATTAACGCGCTCACCGGGTTAGAGAGGTTTGGGTATGTGCTGTTGGAAAGGGTGGTATGTTCGTAGTAAGCACAGAGAGTGCCTGCCTACAAGCAGTCCTGCCTTGGAAAACACAATCTACTTCCAAGATACTGTCGCCAGTTTCTTCAATGTCTAGCAACTTCCAGCTATACTTTTTCTCCATTTCGTAGAGCATTCTTCATCAGCAGCTGCGTGTCGAGATTTGTCCTCGTCTGGGTTGTATCGCAGTTTTAGCATTATCTCAAAAATTTGCTTCGTTTCCGCACTCTACCGCCTGGGATTCAAAATCCCAGGCTAATAGCATAAGTCCTCTTAAGAGGACTAAATACAAACAAAACCTCAAATATAGGACTCCTATTTGATTGTTGAAAAGATACGTAGGTGCTTTAGCGAAGCGCGTAACGCACCATTTTCAAGGTTTGGTGCGTTAGCGAAACGGGTAACGCACCCTACAATGCTTAAATTTTTTCATAAATCAAACCAGATTCCTATATAGTCCATTTGAATGGACTTGAGCTATGAGCCAGGGGTTTGCAACCCCTGGCAGGTGAAGGCATTGATGAAGGATTGGAGTAAGCTTACCCTTGACAGCATACCTTGACATGAAATCCCACCAAGATTTTTTCCCAATGGTGATATGAAACTGCAGCTAGGTGGGTAAGTTACTTGCAGAAGTCACCAAACAGACATCCCCCAGCGCAAGGAGAATCTCATGCTTAAGCCAGAACTGCAAGCAAAATTTTTAAATCACCTCAACAAGAAAAAGAAAGGAACCGAGGGTTTCACCCTAATTGAATTGCTCGTTGTAATTATCATTATTGGTGTATTGGCTGCTATTGCTTTACCCTCTCTCCTCAACCAAGTTAGTAAAGCACGTCAATCAGAAGCACGGCAAAACGTAGGTGCTTTAAACCGGGCACAACAAGCATACTTTTTGGAAAATTCTAATAAATTCGCAACTGATGTTGGTGACCTAGGAGTTGGTATCAAAACTCAAACTCAAAACTACGAATATACTATAGCTGGTGCTGACCGTACTCAGGCCGTAACTAATAAAGGGGCATCGCGTCGGGCGAAACTGAAGTCTTACTATGGTGTTACATATACTATAGATCAAACAGTTGCAGGTGCGGGTGGTGTTATTACTGAATCACTCACCCAAGCCATCCTCTGCGAGGCTAAAAGCCCATATGTAGGAGGTGGTTCAGACGATAATCCTACAGCTGAAACTATCGGTAATGATGATACTCCCCCTACCGCAGATGAAATAAAAGGTGATACTGGTGGTTGTGAAGGTCAATATAAACCACTCAAGTAGAAAGTCAAACAACTCTACTGTTGTCAAAGCTAACATTTGGTTAGCGATAACCTAAAAAATTGAGTGGGTAGTTGATGCTACTCACTCAATTTTGTTGAAAGTGTAAGCACTAAAGTGCTTACTACGAACAAATAGATTAAGTTTGTAGTAAGCGCTTGAGCGCTTTTTACGAACCAATAACTGAAATAACTTCAAATTATGACCGCTAATTTTTCTTTAGAAAATACTACTAATTTACTACAACAAGCCTATCAATCTCTACTCCAAGGAGACTACTACAAAGCTGCTAGCCTTTATGAACAAGCTATTACCGCTGAACCTGAAATTAAATCCCATTACTGGTATTTAGGACTGGTATTACTATTACAAGGACAAGCAGAAGAAGCTCAAACGACTTGGCTGATGGTGATAATGGAGGGTGATCCAGAACAAGTCGATGAATGGAATATAGAGCTTATACAGGTACTGCAAACAGAAGCACAACGACGGGAAGAAATAGAAGATAATTCAACAGCTTGGGTCATTAGACAGCAAATTAGGGAACTGCAACCCACAGGTTTAGAAAACATCTTGCCTCTACTTTACCTAGCAATTGATTTAGAAACATTAACGGGGGATGAATTAGATGATTGGGGAGTAATTGAGTTATTAAAAGCCGAACCATCGTTAGAAGTTGATGCTGAGTGGTTACTACAATTGTTGGATGATGTCATTGATAATGCTCCCCTCCATCCGGCGACAGTAGAATTTGCTGAAGCTTGTTTACCCTATATTAAAAATTTGCCGCATGTTTTAAATGTACTTTTATTTTCGGCAATCAAAATTGTTGCTGGTACACAAGAATATAAGCAGGCTGCGAAATTTGCAGAATTATGCTTACAAATAAATGATTCTCATCCAGAATTATTACGTCATTTAGCTAGCTTTTATCAAAATACAGCAAACTGTGATAAAGGTATAGAAATGGCGCAGCGATGCTATGAAATCTGTCAAACAACAGCCGATAAAGCCTTTGCAAATCACCTCATTCTACGGGGACTGATGTACACAGGTGGACGTTGGGAAGAATCCTGTTTAGTAATGCAACAGCAAAAATCACTCTTAGAGGCTTTATTTGCACAGAAACCAACACAACTTTATTCAGCTGAGGTGATGCGTCTCTATTGTTGTACTTATTTTTTCCCCTACTTTCAAGACAAACCACAAGAGAATAGACAATTAATTAATCAAATAGCCGAAATATGTCAAACTAATGTCAATATTTATGCTCAAGAAAATGTAGAAAAATATCGTCAACGTTCCCAAGCTCCTCTGATTAAAGACAGTTCTCCTAAACCATTGAAAATAGGCTATGTATCCCAATCTCTGAGGAGACATTCTGTCGGTTGGTTAGCGCGATGGTTAATTCAACATCATAACCGCGAGGAGTTCCAAATATACGGGTATTTTGTTGGTGCTAAATCTTATCAAGTCGGCGGTTCTAATCAATCAACTGATACCTTGCGGGAGTGGTATTTCGATAACGTTGATAAAGCAAATAAACTAGGTGTTGATACCATAGAAATTGCCGAGCAAATTTATGCAGATGAAATTGATATTTTAGTTGATTTAGATAGCCTAACTTTGGATACTACTTGTGAAGTAATCGCTTTCAAGTCTGCTCCAATACAAGTGAGTTGGCTTGCTTGGGATGCGTCGGGAATACCAACAATTGATTATTTTATTGCTGACCCCTATGTTTTACCAGAATCAGCACAGGATTACTACACAGAAAAAATTTGGCGTCTACCTCAAACCTACATTGCTATAGATGGTTTTGAGGTTGGTGTACCTACTTTACGTCGCTCAGACATAGATATTCCCGCTGATGCTGTGGTATATCTTAGCGCTCAAAGTGGTTACAAGCGCCATCCCGATACTGCACGATTACAAATGCAAATTATCAAAGCAGTTCCTAATAGCTACTTTTTAATTAAAGGTTCCTCAGAGCAAGAATCTACGCAAAACTTTTTTAAACAAATTGCTGAAGAAGAAGGGGTAGCTGTTGAAAGATTGCGATTTTTACCAAATGTACCAGCAGAATCAATTCACCGCGCTAATTTAGCCATAGCTGATGTCGTACTAGACACCTATCCCTACAACGGTGCCACAACCACCTTAGAAACCCTATGGATGTGTGTTCCCTTAGTCACGCGAGTAGGTGAACAATTTGCCGCACGTAATAGCTATACAATGATGATGAATGCGGGTATTACAGAAGGAATCGCTTGGACTGATGAAGAATATCTAGAGTGGGGTATACGCTTGGGGAAAGATGAAGCGCTACGGCAACAAATCTCTTGGAAACTGCGACAATCACGACAAACCGCACCACTGTGGAATGCAAAGCAGTTTACCTGTGAGATGGAGAAAGCATATCAGCAAATGTGGCAACGGTGGCAACGGATTATGTAACGGATGTAACGGATGTGGCAACGGATTATGTAGCGGATGTAACGGATGTAAGGGATGAATTGTGGAGGGGGCTACCCCGCTCCTAGGCTACACCATAACCTGTATAAGGGCGTTTGTAAGGAGGATGCAAGCCCAGCACAATATCTTCTTTGGGTACTCCCATTTCTACAAGTTCCGCAGCCAAGTCAACATCCGTCATGTTTTGCTGAATCCAAATCTTGCTATCTTTGATATCAAAATGTATCACAATGTGATAAACCCGATTTAACCTGTTCCATCCCACCCGCATCCACTGATAATGGTCGCGTACGGTATCAAAAATCAACTCATTCTCAACCTCATTCTTATGAGGTTTCCCCCCACCATGTCGTGTGAGAATTTCCTGAACACACTGACGATAATATTCTAGTTTATCCATCGCACAATCTCCTCTAAAATTGGGTCATACACGATGAGTTTTAGTTGATGTCGTCGGACAGCAATTTGAGCAAGTCGTGTCTGGAAAAAAGTTTGGTAAGTTTCTTCCGGAACAGCTAAGTAAAGTAGGCGGTCTGATTCATTTTCTTCTAAGATAATATGGTAGTTGAGAAACTGGCCTAGCGCTGTGTGAAATTCACTGACGGCAGAGTTACTTGCAAAGCTTTTGACCTCTACAGCTATTTTCTCATTTGCTCGCTCTGCTGCAATCAACCTTTCTGCACCTAAATCAATTTTTAGAGTTACTTCTTCTAGTTCGACTTCCAGTGGATCGTGTGTTATCACCCACTGCTGTTTTTGTAGTCCTCGTTTCACCGCTTCATGAAATAAATCTCTCGCCGACATCTAACTTTGTTTCAATAAATTCAAGTTTTTATTTACTAACATAACCCCGAATTCTTTCCACAACAGGTAAACCACCTAACCCTTGCTCAACTAATTCAGGAAACTGCTGCAAACTCTCAATTATATTATCAGCAAAATTATATTTTTTATCCTCACCATATTCTAGAGTCAAATACTCCAATAACTCCAAACTATAGTCATAAAAACCAAGCATATCAGCAATACAAGCGAGTTTTAAAATATTATCTGGTGTCTTGAAATCTGGATTAATACCCTCTTGAATTAAATCCCGAAAATAAAAAGCATCTGCCCATAGCAATTGACCAGGATGAACCTGTGAGAAAATAGGTGAACAACCACGGGTACGACGAGCAGTAGCTAAATCAAATAAAGTAAATCCTTGCTTTCTTAAATAAATATCAACATCACCAAACAGCGGTTGCTTAGCATATAAATGGGAAAATTCCACCTCAATTTGTACAGCTAAAACACTACGTTTTAATATCTCAGATGCTCCTTCTAAAACATTCAAGTCTGCACCTTGAACATCAACTTGCAAAAAATCAATCTTATCAATTCCTTCGGCTTGACAGAAATTATCTAAAGTTGTAGTTTCTATCTCAACAGTAAAATCTAGATTTACTAATTCTGGTAATCCAGCAAATCGTGACAAGTAGGTTTCATTCGGTGGATACAATGAACTACACATCGGATGCTTAGTTACATAAAGTGTAGATTCACCGACCGTATTACTTAGAGCTAGAGGAATATGTTTTTCTATCCAATTTATTTGTCGAGCTTCTAAATTAGCATTAGCTTCATCACAAGCATCAGCATCAGCGTCGAAACCATATATAGCCAACTTAGGTGCAAAAATTCCCCAGCCTTTCCCAGCGTAGTCGTCGTCAGTTCCTAATTTCCGAGAACCAACATTACAGATGGTCATGTGAACTTCGTCTAAATGACCACTTTTCTTTAAACTCGACAAAAAAATCGACATATTACAAATTCATCCTAGCTGTGTGTCAAAATGCAAGTAATTTTATTAAATCTTTATCAAGTAATTAAGCCTCTTGACTCGGAGGTAAAGCAATTATATTCAAACTCCCATATAAATCTGCTTCTGAATTAATGGGTATAAGCTGCTGTAGGTATGGTTTATAGCGAAATAATTCATAACCCCTAGATACTAAAAATTCAGCAACAGGTAAATTACTACCTTTACTACCGGCAATATTTTCATACATGATAATTGGGGCAAAATCATTTAAAATTCGTTCGCTACCTGCTAACACTTGCAATTCATGACCTTCTGCATCAATTTTTAAGAAATCAACTTGGTTAAGTTTCTCTTGATCAACCAGACTATCTAAAGTAAAACAAGAAACTTCTTCAAAAGTCCCTGGCTGCATTTTTTCTGCTATCTCATTAGCAATAATTTCATTCAATTCACTAGCAGCGTATAAAGAAATTTTAGCTATGCCATTATGGTCACTAGCTGCTCCAGGACAGACTTTTACCCATGATAATTGATTAATTCTACAGGTTTCTTCCAAGCAATTCACACAACCTGAAAATGGTTCAACTGCTAAGACTCGACCTTCTGAACCAACTTGTAAAGCAGCGCTGAAAGTATAGACTCCCACATTAGCACCGACATCAATAACTGTCATTCCCGGTTGAATCCAAGTCCGCCAGAATTCCATTTCTTTTTCAAACCAATCTCCCTCAGAAATTAGTACGCTGGTAACAATACTCCGAAAGCTAGGCTCGACAGCAATAATTAAATTACTGGCAAAAGATAAGTAAGTAATTTCATTATCTGCTGCTAACTCTGACCATTTCCAATCTAAAGAATTAGGATGTTGCTGATAAAATTCTTTGCCAACCTCTAACCAATAATTAGCTAGTTCTATCTGTTGTAAATCTCGGTAAGCTAAATAAAGTGCTTGGACAACAGGTGCAGAATCAGGAGATAGTTCTCTAGCACGATATAAGTATAAAAGTCCTTCCCATTGACCAGCCATTAAACTAGATACACCCAACCTTACACCCAGGGAAACTGAATTTGGCAAAAGTTGATTTGCGAGGTTTAATAATCTAATACCTCCAGCGTCATAAAAAACTAATGCGGAGAGACACAGTACTTCGTTTAGTAACAACGAAGCTTGTTGGTAGCCATCTTTTGAAGTTATAATTTTCTCCAAATGCTCGTATTCTTTGCCTGCACAACTTCTTTGCCGACGATATAGGTAGATTAATCCAGTTGGTAGGGTCTCAGAAGTGGTATAAGCATGGTGGAGAGTGTCCACCAACCTGGTAAAAGCTATTTCCATCGCTTTGTCTGGCTCACCAATCATGCTATGTAATAAAGCAAGATGGGCTGCACACAGAGGATGACCATCTAAATTAACGCCATTATTCAATGCTTCAAATGCCATGTCCAGATAAATTGACCTCATGGCTAGATTGTCATCACAATTCTCTGCCTCAATTAAGGCTACGACTGCCAAGTTATTACAATCCAGTGACGAACTAGGACTATCCCAAGATGTATTTTCGAGAATTACACCAACATGTGATATGGTATCAGCGCCTATATCCGGAGAAACTTGTTGCAGATATTGTAAATAAGAATCTTTATAGTTAAAATCTGAAGTCATAATTAAATTTTATTATTGACTCGTCTAGCACGCGCCATCATGTACTCTTTCTCAGAACTAGCCATCTTGAACTGCTTGCTGTAGTAACTGCCCTCTTGGGGTCTATAACTTCCAGCATACCCAGTGATAACCAACAATCTATCGCCCATAGGTCAAACATCGGTGAGTGCGATCGCGACCGTGGGTCTAAGCTTACCCTAATGCCTACCCTAACCACAAACAGGACTTTCTCATAGCCACAGCTGACATTACTGCCGCAGACAGATTAAAATAATTGATATGTATCAGGGATAAATCTTGGAAATCCCCTAGCAAAATCCCTCAGACCTTACTATCACTAGCCTTTGCAGTCACTACTACTCCTATGATGTAGTGATTACCGTACAAAATAGGATAACCTCTAGTAACTGCAAAACGATTGTGATATCATCGAAGAGTTAAGACATGCTTCACCAACGTATAGAACTCTACGCATCGGTTAAAAATCCGAATTGGTAAGCAGTTTTGAACGAGCATTTACCCTAATGTAATCTGAAATTAAATCGAGGTTATGGCTCAGCAAGTCATTCACCCAATGGTGAAATTGCAGCGTCACGTGCAATCACTTGTAAATTCCAATATCATTAAGCCTACTGATAGCATTTGGAAAATTGCTTTACTCTACGGCAATGATTGGACTCACTGGAAACAGGAACTGTTAGACTTTGGCTTTAGTATGCAAGACCCGATTAGCGAATTGCTAGCGGTGGAGCAGTGGGACGAAGAATAAGGACACGGATAGCACGGATGCACGGATGCAGGGATGTATTGTTGTAATAACATATTTGTGCATCCCTGTTGTGCAATGGCGCGGTCATCTGCAAAGATAGATACATTTTTGCCGGGAAATATCCGTGTATCAGTGCCAAAATCGGCTGGATAACGGTGCGGTCATCTGTAAAGATAGATAATTTTTCTTGGGAAATATCCGTGTATCAGTGCCAAAATTCGTGCTGTGCAAAGCTAATTACTGAGACAAGCAGTTAACGCCGCGACAAGTTCCTTTGCACTTTGGTAGCGATCGCGTGCTAATGGTTCTGTCACGCGCTCAATCACCTCGCGCAATTGGGGCGTAATCGTCGGCACTTTGGTGACATCAAACCTGTAACCTTTACCCCGCTGGCGATAATACTTGAAAGGGGTTTCCCCAGTCAAGAGAAAAATTAGCGTCGGACCGATAGCATACAAATCTGATTGGGTCAGGGGCTGTCCCCGTTCTTGTTCTGGGGCACAATAACCCTCAGCACCAATGCGTGTACCCGGTGCTGTACCAATCTCTTTGACCGCCCCAAAATCCAACACCACGATGCGATTATTGGCATTCCGTACCATCAGGTTAGCCGGTTTAATATCTCGGTGAATCAAGGGTGGTTCTTGGCTGTGAATATAATCCAAAACATCGCAGGTTTGGATCATCCACTCAATGGCTTGTCTGGGTGTCACCGGACCTAGAGTATTTACCCGTCTTTCTAAATCCTGACCGTGGACTAATTCCATTGCCAGGTATTTTTTCCCGCCTTCGACAAAAAAGTCGTAATATTTCGGAATCCCCTCATGATGCAAGCATTGGAGGGTGTGAGCTTCCCTCTCAAATAACTCTTGTGCCTTGGCAACTTTTGCCATATCAGCATTCATTTGCTTAAGTACCAACAATTGCGGGTAGCCAGCAATCTTCCCAAATTGATCCCAAGCCAGATAAGTAGTACCCATTCCCCCTTTTCCTAGGGTACGCAGGATTTGGTAGTGCCGAATGGTCCTCTCCACGTTCAGGGCTTGACCACAGTGGACGCAAAATAAATTACTAGGTGAATTACCCTGGTGAGTGCAACCGCTTTGGGGAATGGTTGGCAGGGGTTGTTCGACTTTTTCCTGAAAATTTTGGAACTTCAGGATCGGACCGCCGCGCGCTAGTTGTAGTAGAGAATTATCTGGGACAATACTTTGGGTGACTAAAACCCCATTCATGAATGTTCCATTAGTGCCGTGATTGGTCAACTGCCAAGAAATGACACCAGCACCAAAACTGACTTGTCTGAGTTCTAAATGATGGCGAGAAACCAAATTATCGTTCAACACGACATGATTATCTGGCGAGCGACCAATCATAATCACTGACTGGTCATCAAAGCACCAATGCCGCAGGGGAGTGTTTTGTTGGGGGTGTAACAGGGTCAGAGTGACCACGGCACAAATTTAGTAAAAGTAACTGTAAAAGTAAAAATGTTTGTTTAGGGATGGGTAATGGGTAATGGGTAATGGGTAATAATTACCAATGCCCAATGCCCAATGCCCCATTCCCCGATCCTTACCTCTGAGCGTCCAAGTTGGGGCGTACTTTTGCCCGGACAAGTACAGCAGTAATATTGTCATGACCATTGTATTTATTTCCTAAATCAATTAAGTCGCTGACACCGCGTTCCAGATTAGCACGAGACGAGAGCAGAGGTTGAATATGGCTGTGCCAATGCCCCTCTAATAAATCATTATCCGTCAAACCATCGGAAGCAAGAATGAACAAGGTATCTTCATTGACTTCAAAAAATTGCACATCGGGATCGATAAAGTTTTCGTCACGCGGACCTAGGGCTTGGGTAAGTTGCTGACCATCTGGACGGGCTGTGGCAATTTCTCGCGGTACTCCCCGCAGAATTTCCCGTTGAGCGACTTCGTGATCCAGCGTTAGTTGTTCCAGCCCCCGGCGAGTCAGGCGATACAAGCGGCTATCGCCCACATGTGCCACTGCTGCTTTATTGTCTTGGATTAAGAGCATAACCAAAGTTGTGCCCATCCGCCTGAGACCGGAATTCCCTTGTTGTTGGTTGATATCATGAATTGCCTGATTGGCGATTACCACAGCGGAGCGGATACTCTCTTGTGTAGGTAATTGACCATCTACCCAGTTGGATTTAAAGTACTGTCGCAGGGTTTTAACAGCCAAGTTACTGGCTATTTCTCCGCCAGCATGACCCCCCATGCCATCACACAGAATATACAAGCCGCGTGCTTGCACAGTGCGACTGTTAGCATATTCGAGTTTGTTAATTTTGGTTTCAATGCCAAAGAAATCTTCATTGTGTTCCCGTTGGCGACCGACATCAGTACGTCCGGCGTCTTCCAGACTAACTAGTTGCATCGGTAAAACTACTGTTGGCAAATCGTCGCTTTTACTGGTGTTCTCTTCTGGTTCATCCAGTGGCACCTTAGTCGGAGCATCACTGCTGGTGGAGATATCCACCTCTAGCTCAATCGTGGGAGTGGAACTGGCTTGCTGTTGATTAAAAATTGGTTCAGGTGAAGACATAGTAGCCGGTGAAGTCAAATTCTCTTCTAGTTCTTGAGCAATCTCTAAAAGACGCGATCGCAACTGCGCTACAGTTTGAATTTTCCCCAGTTGTAACTCGCCCAAAAGTTGTACTAATGAGCCAAACTGAGTCCTTTGGGACTGCTGAAACAACACCTGCCAGACTTGCCCCAAATCTTTTAAACTCAAAGCAGCATCAGCACTAGTAGCAACTGCTGCGGCTGCTGGTGGTGATGCTGTAGTGTTGACTGGTTCCAAATACAACTTTTGTAGCGCTAGCGACTGGTCTTCATCCAAGCGCAGGTTGGATAATAACAGCAGACTCTGGCGACAATTCCAGGGTTCCAGGGCTTCCCACAATTGCGTCATCTCATAGAACCAATGCAAAATTTGTAACGAGGTGATTTGATCTTGCCGCCAGATGTCTACTAAAGCAGCCCAATCCGAACGGTCTTCCAGCAGCAGGACTTCCATCCCTGACTGTTGCCAAGCATCGTGTATTTTTGGTATGGCTTCGTAACATTGGGAGTGGAGGTCAACATAAGCTTGGGCAATTTGAGGAATCCCAATAGCCATTGTTCCATTGCCATTGGTTTGACCACCAGATGTAGCCTCAGTCGTCTGTTGCTGATTTCCCACCATTGCCATCAGCGGCGATATTTGAAACGGCTGGCAATCTAAAACTCTCCCCTCCACTTCTTGGTCAGGGGTATTTTCCGGCACTTCCGTCAGAGGTTCTATTAATTGATAGCGCTGCGCGTGGTCTAAATATGCTCCTACCTCTGGTAGTTGACTAAGTTCAGCAGCCGCGAGCGTGGGAAGTTCTGGTGTCTTCTCCGAAATTGATGGGACTGATGGGATGATTGGTTCTGGTGAAGTTTCTACTGCTTGTAGCTTCTGTTCTCCCGGCTCTACAGGCACTTGGGACACAGCCTGCTGGTTAAAAATTGGTTGAGTGACAATTATTGCCCACCATACTGTTCCGGTCATAGCACCGCAGTTGTGGCAAAGCTTTTCATTAACAGCCACCAATGTGCCACATTCTGAACATACTTTTTGGGTCAGGGAGGTACCACAGCGTTGACAGAATTTGTTGGTATTGGGGTTTTCAAATTGGCACTGAGGGCAAATCAGCATTGTGGGATTTCCTCCATTCCCGTTCGGAGTGCTTCTAGCCGCTTGGACGCTCAAGTTTTCTTGATATTAACAAAGGTGTCACAATTGACTGCTCCTTGCCTACAGTAAAAATAAATAATTGTAGTTGCAACAGCCAATTGTTGCCACCAAATAACTTGTTTTCCAGCTTAACTGAATATTTCCTAAGTAGGATAGATGTTTGTTGCTACTTTCAAGATAGTCAGGGTAAGGGGTCACACCCAGCACAACAGACATTTAAATCCGTTCCTGCTTTGATGGCTTACCTAGAAAACACTGAGTTTTCAAAGTCACAAGCTAAATCTGACATTGGCAGTGTCAATGTAAAGCAAGTAAGATTGTTGCCACTTGTTACCTCTATATTACCACAGAGGTGTTTGGTCAGTTTTTGCACTAAGGCTAGACCCAAACCTGTGCCTCCTTGCTTCCAAGGATCGTTACTGGGAATGCGATAAAATTTCTCAAAAATTTTCGGTAATTCCACTTCCGGAATTTCCACACCAGAATTGCTCACCTGCAATTGGATTTGGCTAGATTTTAATTCGGCAGTAACTGTAATTTGTGCCCCCTCTGGGCTATATTTACAAGCATTGCCCAGTAGTTCTACGACAATTCTTTCTAAACTAAAGGGATCGCAAACAACAGTAGGCAAATAAGGGGGAACCACTAATTTTAACTCTTGCTGACAACTGCGGCTACGGGTTTGAAACAGCGATACCATCCGTTCCAGGAATTGCTGTAGTTGAACTGTTTCCCGGACTACGGGTTTGGTGCCATTCTCTAGTTTTTGCAGGTCTAGGAAGTTATTGATCAAGTTGATTTCTCGTTCGCACTCGTTGTTTAAAATTTGAAAGTATCGTGCGGCTTTAGCCGGTTTTTCGGGAGGCTTTGCTATTTCGGTGATAAATTCTGGCTGTTGCTTGAGGGCAATTTCTAGCATTTGAATTGCCATCTTCATATTTGCCAGCGGTGTCCGTAATTCATGGGAAACTGTGCTGAGAAATTCATCTTTGAGACGATTTAAGTTCTCCATTTCCTCGATTTGAGCTTTTGCAGCTGCTTGGCTCTCTTGGAGGGCTACTTCCGCTAATTTACGCTCTGTAATGTCAATTCCGGAACCAATGTAACCAGCAAAATTACCATTGGAGGTAAACCGAGGTACACCAGTATTTAACACCCAACGGTATTCGCCATCAGCCCGTCGGAAACGATATTCCATCTGAAAGTTGCTACTGGCATTAAAAGCCTGTTTGTAGGTTGTCTGGCAGTAATTCCGATCTTCTGGATGGACTCCTTTAAGCCAACCCATACCCATGACCTGCTCAATGGTACATCCTGTAAACTCTAACCAAAATTCGTTAACAAAAGTACACAGTCCATCAGTTCCTGCTATCCATAACATCACTGGTGCTGTGTCTGCCATGCTGTGAAAGCGCTGTTCGCTTTCCCGGAGCGCTTCCTCTGCTTGCTTGTGGGCAGTTATATCTTCACAAACCATGAAAATCAGTGGCTGACCATCCACACCCTGCTCTAAGCGTGCTACAACCTCTACCCATAAAATTTCACTATCTGGGCAATCTAAGGGAAACTCCCAATTTACAATTGGGATGTTGGTGGATTGTTGTAGTAAATCCTCTAATCCAGCCGACAGCTTGTGCTGGTATGCGGCTGCAAATAACTCAATAACAGGTTTACCAATTAACTGTTCACAGGAGTAGCCGAGACGAGAAGCACCAAACTGGTTAACAGATAAAATCACTCCTTCAGTGTTTAAGGTGAGGTAGACAGAAGGAAGGCTTTCATACAGCCTACGATACCAAACTAATTCTTCTTGGGTGTTAGATAGATTATCTTCAGTGCGAAGTTCTCTCTCGGTGCCTGGTTGAGGTTGAAGTCGTTCCAAGGATTTTGACGTAACATCTAGTTTTTGTCGATTTTGGGCAAGGTCATGCCTGCTTGATTGCTGATTAAGGCTCATAATTGGCTCAAAAAGCGCACCTATAGCGGATGTTAAGTTGGCAAGGAGAAAATTGACATTGGTAGACTTCGCACCTGATATCTATAACAGGCTGGGCAAGCAGCATCTGTACAATAAACTATAGACTATTGCTGATTTTTACTGTTTGGCGTCAACACTCAAGGGTAGAGGCTGCTATGGGTAGAATTTATCTACTCACAACTCTCACCGTTGGGGATGAAAAGCTATCTGCTGCAATAGTTTGCTCTCATCTGAGGTCAAATCGCGCCATTGCCCAAGCTCCAGACCATTTAATTTTAAATGGGCTATGCTCACCCTCACTAGTCGCAACGTTGGAAACCCCACCGCTGCGGTCATCCTGCGTACCTGGCGATTTTTCCCCTCTGCCAAAGTAATTTCTAACCAGGCTGTAGGTACGCTTTTGCGAAACCTAATTGGTGGATCGCGCTCTGGTAAATTTGGTTCCTCTGGCAAAATATGTACTTTTGCTGGTCGCGTGCGGTAATTTTGAACTACTACACCCACTTCCAAGCGAGCGATCGCATCTGCATCAGGAATCCGCTCTACCTGCACCCAATAGCTACGCTGGTGTCCAAACCGAGGGTCACTTAAACGATGTTGTAATTGTCCGTGGTTAGTCAACAGCATTAACCCTTCACTGTCCCAGTCTAACCGCCCCACAGGATATACGTCAGGTATATCGATATAGTCTTTCAAAGTCCGGCGCGTTGGCGTGTCTTGGGTAAATTGGCTGAGAACACCGTAGGGTTTGTAAAAGATTATGTAGCGATACTTATTACTCATTAATATTGTTTTACATATGAACTATCCTACCCTAGTTCGTTGCGGGTAGAGTTTCTACTCCTCTACCCCTAGAGCAAGATTTTTCACGTTTCACACGAGCTAGTTGCTTTATAGCATCGGTTAACACAGATGAGTTGTAGTCCCATCAGGGGGTGCATCAACTTTTTCCCATCCCGTATGCAGTATGGGGGTCAAATCAAAAACAAACCCTGGTAGTACCTCTGCCCCTGATAGTCTAGGTGGTTCATCAAACGAAAAAGTAATTATTTCTACCTCTACCTCTGGTTGATAAATTTCTACATCGTGGGTTTGAGGGTCAATTAACCAACCCAATCTAGCACCGTTATCTCGGTATTCTGCCATTTTGAGACGCAATTTCTCTAGGGAATCAGTTTCCGAGCATACCTCAACCACAAAATCTGGACACAGGGAGGGAATCAGCTGTTTTTCGTCACCCGACAAAGCTTCCCAGCGTTCTCGGATCACCCAAGCAGCAGCAGGAGAACGGTAAGCACCATTGGGTAACTGGAAAATCGCATTCGAGTCAAAGACAAAGCCTACCTTCTTATTGTGGTTCCACTCAGCTAGTTGAGCATAAATTTCGCCATCGTAACTGCTGGGTTGATTTTTATTAGCAGCGACTATAATTAGCTCACCAGCGGTCGTTAGCTCAAATCGCCATTCTGGATTAGCTGTACACAGATGATAAAACTGCTCCTGTGTTAGACCAACAGCAGGGGGTACATTTAGGATCAGTGTTTCCATAGTGTTTTACCTGTCAGCTTGTACCAATTCCGTGTTGCGGGAGTGAAATGTATGTCTGATAAGCATTTCAGGAATAAAAATCCAGCAACTATTTAACCCAAAGGTATTAATTTCTATTCTGAACTAAGCTGCACTAGAAAGGTTGGTGTACAAGTCTGATTGGAAACTGTCATTCTTGGAGAGCAAATTTCGCCCTCTATATGCATACCTACGTGAAGGGAGAAAAAATACTACTTTGGAAGTATTTTCCTTAGTGTTCAGCTATGTAAATCGCCATAATTAAGACAAAATTACCTATTTAGTAGCATCAATCTAGTAGATACACTTAGGTAATTTGAAGATATCATGAATTTTTTTATAACCAAAAAAATATTATTCTGACATAGAGTAGCTATGATTCCATAGCACAAAATTATCAACTAGACCTCTACTTATTGGCTAATTTACTGTTAAGATAGGTATTTTTTACTAACAAAAAGAGTAATAGCCTGATAATTCTCAATTATCAAAAATCTTCAGTTGAATTAGAGTAGAATTTAAGGTTTGGTAACAAGTTAAAAAACTAACAGCCAGTTCTGTTATTTGAGAAAAAATAAGACCTACAAGCCAGTTGACCTGAGTTTTCTGGCTAAGCTTAGCGGCTTATGTGCTGACGCACCTGCATCCTGAGAAAGATTTATAGAATTTTTGAGGATAAATAGCTACAAAAATTTTATTAACTCAAAAAAACGAATTTTTGCGAGAGATTTAGCGTTGTAACTCCATTTTTTTATGGATAACATGGAAAATAGTTAATCATAGCTTCTCACATCGCATTTTGCGTTAGTTTTTTATGGACATTCAGCTAATCAACATCGGTTTCGGCAACATTGTTTCTGCTAACCGAGTAGTTGCCATTGTCAGTCCAGAGTCGGCTCCAATTAAACGCATCATTACCGATGCACGCGATCGCGGTCAACTTATTGATGCCACCTATGGTCGCCGAACTAGGGCTGTAATTATTACTGACTCCAGTCATGTTATTCTTTCAGCGATTCAGCCGGAAACGGTAGCAAATCGCTTCGTCGTTAGTCGCGATCACCATGTTGTTGATACATAGGAAAGATGCGAATTTTGCGTTTTCTTAACATATCAGTGCCCTAACAGCAGTACGATGTGAATTAAATGACTTTGCGTTTCTAGCACACAAGTCGTGAGTCATTAGTCAATCAAGCAACCAATCACTGACTAATGACTAATCAATGGGTATACCTTCGAGGGATAATTTATCGGTGTTATCCACAGATTTTTATCCTGTACGGGTGAAGTATGAGGTGAAAGATGTAGCAATAATACGGACAATATATCTGCTCCATACTTAGCCTTTACTTCCCCACGGACTAATGATTTATTCACAGATCGAGCTGATGATGCCAGTTTTACCAATACCAGTTGCCTCTACTATTAAAGAATGCCCGCCACCTGGCAGGTTAATTGTGTTAACAGGTCCCAGTGGGGTGGGCAAAGGGACTTTATTGAAGTCGCTCCTCAAGCGGCATCAAGAACTACACTATTCTGTATCTGTTACTACCCGTTCGCCACGTCCGGGTGAAATTGATGGCAAACACTACTACTTCACCAACCGTAGCCAATTTGAGCAAATGGTAGCTCAAGGAGAATTTCTCGAATGGGCAGAATTTGCTGGTAATTACTATGGCACCCCCAAAAAAGCAGTAGCAGAACAACTACGTGCTGGTAAGTCGGTGGTGTTGGAAATTGAACTCGATGGTGCAAGACAAATTAGCTCATCCTTTCCCAATGCCCTGCGGATTTTTATCTTACCCCCTTCCGTGGAAGAGTTAGAACAAAGGCTACGTGGTCGTGGACAAGACTCAGAAGCAGCGATCGCTCGTCGTTTACTTCGTGCTAAAGAAGAAATAGACGCTGCCGGGGAATTTGATATTCAAATTATCAATGACGATTTGCAAGCCGCTGTGGAAAAAATCGCAGCAGTTTTATTATCACCCGTCAAATCACCTGTCAAAGAAGGCATGTGCCGTAGCTGAGAAAGCCGTAAATTTTGTTTGATTACCTGCTTAACCAGCAAGGCACAAATAAATAGATTTACTCATTTGTGCCTGACTGGTTCCGACTACCCACCGTTGTAACAGGTAGGAAATGACACGATTACATCATGCCTTGAATTAAACCCAAATTGGAAACTAGGAAGTAGGCAAAAACTGCACCACCAAGACCACCAATAAAGAAACCTGTGCCAAAGCTATCCCAGGTTTCTCTGGAGGTAAAAGCATCTGATGGATTAGCTGTAGTCACGTTAGCAACAGGCGGTTTGGGCATACTATGGGAGTACAGAGAAAGGCAAGCCGTCAAAATAGTTACTAAGCCTATGGTAGCCAGCAACCCGGCTAAGTTAGCATTCGCTGCATCTCTTAGTGGACCGAGTTTATCAAAAGGTCCAAATAGTAAATAACCATGAGCCATCCCTACTTCTAGACCCCTGCGGAAAGGAGTTAAGCCAGGACGATAGGCAGGTAAGTTACCAATAAACCACTTAACAGCGCTAGAAGCATTTACCGGGGTTTCTAAGACTCCGATTTGCGGATCGCCAAAGCCTGCATACACAACTTCTTGATTTCTTGGGTCAACTGATGGATCTAATGTTGGCGTCATATTGTGGGTAATTATCTCAATATGGTTGTGGCATTATTTTAGGTTAATGAATGTAGCGAAATCGCAGTTTTGCGAGGGAACTTTAGAAAAATTAATTAACCTATGCATTGTTTTTTTAAGAAATATGAAACTCGTAAGCCAGAATACAGCTTACGAGTTGAAAAACTTATCTGCCGCTTAATTGAAATCCTTTCTGCTGCTAGCTGGGCTGGATAAAAAAGCTTAATTATCAGCCCAACTAAGCAACTCTGGTAAAAGGAAACTTGCCTTTACCGCTTTTAAATTCCGCCTGTTATTAGTCCCCTTCTTTAAGGACGGGGACTTAATTTTTAGGGTAAGGGGTGGAACAAAAGATCGGGGAACAAACGATTGAATTCAATCAAAAGACTAGAGGTGAAAAACACCAAAAAGAATAATAACACTGGAGCTAAGGAAAGATACTGCAGGAAATGATTTTTTTGCATGAATTTTGTCTCCCAAATAAGTTCAACAAGTGCGGGCACTCAATGTTCAGATTTTGGATTGCTGGCTGTTGATTAGCAGGTATAGCACGCATAAATTAGCTTACTCACGAACTTATGGGTGGCTGCTGATATTATCCTGACAATCCAAAATCTCAAATCTCAAATCTCAAACTGGGTGAGATTTAGCGAGGAGAAACGGGAATTTCGCTGTCTTTGGCAGTTAGTTCACCAGATAATAATTCTTTCAAAGCAGCTGCCGGCCAAGCAAAGCCAGAGAGCATAAAGCTGAAAGCCAAAGGCACATCGATCATCATTTCTTTCATTTCTGTAGCGCCTCCTTCCTTGCGAATAGCAATCAGATAGGCACGACCCACCCAGCCGATCCAACCGGCAATATAGAGGAAGAGAATGCTGGGGATCAGAAAGTCGCCAGCCCGATCTAGACGACCATCAACAATCAAGTGAGGTAAACCTTCCGGACCACACAGCGCCTGTGAATAGCGTTCAAAACGCTTTTTACCTGACTCTGGGTCGGCGGTTGTATTCCGGGCTACTTCTGCCCGTGCCTGAAAGGCAGGAGACTCACTACAAGGTACCAGATCCGCACCCAAGGCTTTTGCTGGTGAGGCAAAATTAAACGATAGGCAAACAGCCAGAACCAGAGCAAACAATCGTCGCATGAATTTGTTTTCCTTGATTACAAAACAAAAACTTTGTAGTACAAAAAACAGCGGCTTTAACAGGCTTTATTTGTAGAACTTGGAAGTCATGATACTCTTGGGCGCGAACCGAGTAAAGTTTAAGTAAATAAAAGTTAAAGCTTCGCAACCCATTTCCAATTTGACATAGCACCCCAATGGCAACAGTTTTAGCAATTGAAACCAGCTGTGATGAAACTGCCGTAGCAGTTGTGAACAATCGGCAGGTTTGCAGTAGCATTATAACTTCGCAAATTTCCGTACACCGACCCTATGGGGGAGTAGTGCCGGAGGTCGCATCCCGTCAGCATCTAGAAAAAATTAATCATGCCATTGCCCAGGCACTGACAGCCGCAGAATTAGATTGGTGTCAAATTGATGGCATTGCTGCCACCTGTGCCCCTGGACTGGTAGGGGCACTTTTGGTAGGGTTAACGGCTGCTAAAACCTTGGCAATGATATATCAAAAGCCATTTTTGGGAGTGCATCACCTCGAAGGACACATTTATGCCAATTATTTGAGCGAGCCGACTTTACAACCGCCTTTTTTGACCTTACTAGTTTCTGGCGGACACACCAGCTTGATTTATGTGAAAGATTGTGGTAATTACGAAACCTTGGGAGAAACCCGTGATGATGCAGCCGGTGAAGCCTTTGATAAAGTGGCACGGTTGTTAAACTTGGGGTATCCCGGAGGTCCAGTAATAGACAAACTAGCAACAGAAGGAAACAACAGTGCCTTTGCACTCCCAGAAGGAAACGTCTCCCGACCCGAAGGAGGGTATCATCCCTATGACTCCAGTTTTAGCGGCTTAAAGACCGCTGTACTGCGTCTGGTACAGCAATTAGAAAAACAACAGCAACCATTACCAGTCAAAGATATCGCCGCTAGCTTCCAACAAACAGTAGCGCGATCGCTCACCAAACGAGCAGTAAACTGTGCCTTGGACTATGGCATCAACACCATTGCTGTAGGTGGTGGTGTTGCCGCTAACAGTGGCTTGCGGACGCACATGCAAGCCGCAGCCGCCAAGCATAACCTTAAAGTTATATTCCCCCCCTTGAAATTATGCACCGATAACGCCGCTATGATAGGCTGCGCCGCCGCTGACCATCTAAACCGGGGTCATATCTCACCCTTAACCCTAGGAGTTCACTCCCGGCTACCACTAACCGATGTCATGCACTTGTATCAATCTGGGGTTTAGGTAGGCTCAGACTGGGAATTAGAGATAAATTAATTACCCATGCCCAATGCCCCATGCCCAATTCCCCATGCCCAATTCCCATTAACTAAGATATATCTAATTTTGGCGAGTTCATTTTCTTAAAGTTAATACGAGTTAATTGGTAAGCACCTTTGATAGCTAAATTCTGATAGTTATCTGGCTGTAAATCCATGTTAAAAAATTTTCTTTTTTCAGTTAAAAGTAGTAATGAAGC
>JAYKJH010000198.1:0-25062 GCA_035285345.1 Nostocaceae cyanobacterium
TGGGCATTGGGCATTGGGCATTGGGCATTGGGCATTGGGCATTGGGCATGGGAAACTAATGACTAATGACTAATGACTAATGACTAATGACAGCTAAGAAATATTAAGCTAGGAATAGCACACAACCGAGGTCATAAACGATGATTCTGCCTGGAGCCACTGTAAGAGTCACAAACCCTAATGATACTTATTACCAGTTTCAAGGACTCGTGCAACGGGTTAGTGACGGCAAAGTTGCTGTACTGTTTGAAGGTGGTAACTGGGATAAGTTAGTTACTTTTCGCCTGTCGGAATTAGAATCTGTGGAGACCACCGCACGCAAGAAAGGAAAATAGTCATTAGTCCTGACTGAGGGACTAGGGAGATAGCTTAAGACTGTTGCATTTATAACCAAGTACGGGTGCAAGGCTGTGTGCCCGTATTGACATTTAAACCCGGACACAGCACTAAGATGCGCCTTCCTTTACCACAGTTTGCTAATCATAATCGCCACCCCAATCACTTTGCTGAGGTGATTGAAACTTCCACCACCGAGTTTTTAGCTCAGTGTTTGGAACCGGAAGACTTAAGCTTTCCTCCCATGCCACCTTTTGGTAGTTGGATCAGTTCGGTGGATGAAGAGTCGGGCAATCAAGTTTTTGCAGTTGTATATTATGCAACTACTATGCCCATAGACTCAGTACACCGAGCTAGGGCTTTGGGGATGTCCTTAGAAGATTTAAAAGCAGAGCAACCGCAAATATTTGCCATGCTCAAAACTGAGTTCCGGGCTGCTCTTGTGGGATTTCAGGAACAATCGAGTAATCTTAATAACTCAAGAATCTATCAGTATCTACCACCGCGTCCACCACAAATTCATCAGGCTGTTTATCGTTGCCAACCAGAAGCGATTGTCAATTTTACTCAAGAGTTAGATTTTTTACGAACACTCCTATCTGTCAATGGTGCCCCAGTAGAATCTTTAACAGCAGCTGCAATTCGTGAGGTCTACCAATTACGCTCATTTGACCGAGAGTGGTTAGTCAAAGCTGGACGGACTTTGAGTGTACTGCTCAAAGATGATTACGATCGCTTACGATTCATTTTGAGCCAGATACACCCATAGGTAGTAAAGTTTTGAGCATCTAGGGGGTGATTGTAATTCTTTATTAATCTGTTAACAAATAGAATAGAACTACCCTGTTTGTAGAGTAATGCTATTCATATCACAAATTCTGGCGACAGAAAACCCATCCCAAAGCATCGGTAACGAACCTATAGTTCCCTTTGCAATTTTGCTGCTAGTGATTTTTTTTGTACCCATGCTGTTTGAGCGGCTACAACTACCAGGCTTAGTGGGTTTACTATGTGCTGGAGTAGTACTGGGTGACAACGGCTTAAATATATTACAGTCAGATTCACAAACGATGAAGCTACTATCAGACATTGGGTTAGTTTATCTAATGTTTGTCGCCGGGTTAGAAGTAGATATGGAGCAGTTCCGTCGCACCAGGAATCGCTCTTTAGGGTTTGGTAGCTTCACTTTTTTAATACCCATGATAGTGGGAACTACTGTAGGTAAATGTTTTGGATTTGACTGGAATGGGTCAATATTGATTGGCTCACTTTTTGCTTCTCATACTCTGTTAGCGTACCCAATTGTCAGCCGCTTGGGAGTGGTGAATAATGAAGCTGTGACTGTCACCATTGGGGCAACTATTTTTACTGATATTAGCGCTCTGTTAGTATTAGCAGTTTGTGTAGCGGTTCATGCTGGAGACTTCAGTATTTTCAGGCTAATTAGTTTGTTAATTGCCTTAACCATTTACGCAATTGTTGTTTTAGTTGGCTTTGATTGGGCAGGGAAAGAATTTTTTCGTCGGTCAGGAGATGACGAAGGAAACCAATTTTTGTTTGTCTTACTGGCGGTATTTCTGGCGGCTGTCGGTGCCCAATTGATTGGGGTAGAAAAAATTGTCGGTGCTTTTTTAGCAGGTTTAGCGGTGAATGATGCGGTCGGGGAAGGACCTGTTAAAGAAAAAGTTGTCTTTGTTGGTACTGTACTGTTTATCCCAATTTTCTTTGTAGATTTGGGTTTGCTGATTGATTTACCAGCATTTATTAAAAGTGTTAGCACTATTGCTTTAACGCTAGCGATTGTAGTTGGTTTAATTGTGAGTAAATTTCTCGCTGCTTGGTTAACAAAACTGATATACCGCTACAACTGGCAGGAAATGCTCACCATGTGGTCGCTGTCCATTCCCCAAGTGGGTGCAACGTTAGCAGCAACGTTAGTGGGATATCGGGTGGGTTTGCTCAATGATGGGGTATTAAACAGCGTAATTGTTTTAATGCTGGTAACTTCTACACTCGGACCGTTGATTACTAGTCGGGTAGCGGTGGGTCTAACTCCCAGCGTCAGCGAACCGGAACTGGAAGCTCAGCCTCCCTACTGGGAACAGGCTCCGAGTCAGCAGTCTTTTACGATTATAGTTCCCGTGTATAACCCCCAGACAGAACAGCACTTGATTGAAATGGCAGCGTTATTAGCGCGTCATGACCAGGGGAGAATTGTACCGTTAGCTATTGCTACTGCTTCCGTTCACATGGATGCACCCCAGTTAGAGGCGACGCTAGCTCAAAGCGAAAAGCTGCTTGAGAGGGCTGCAATACTCAGCCGCAGCTTGGGAATAGAAGCAGAACCATTGCTGAGAATTGATGATATCTTCGCTCAGGGAATTAGTCGAGCAGCGCGGGAACAAAATGCCAGTTTAATTGTGATGGGGTGGGGGAAAAGGACTGGCTTGCGTGCTAGATTATTTGGCAATCTGATTGATAGTGTGTTGTGGGCATCGCATTGTCCAGTAGCTGTAACTAGGCTGTTGGATTCACCACAGAAATTTCAGCGGATTTTGGTGCCGGTGGATAGCTTGAGTCCAGCAATTTTGCATCCCGTGCGATTTGCTCAGATTCTGGCAGAAGCAAACCAAGCACAGGTGACTTTGTTAAATGTCTGCGATCGCCGCACAACTCCAGGGAAAATCGCTTGGATGCGATCGCAACTTTCCCTGTTTGTATCTAAACTACCGGCAGTCAATCCCCCAGAAATTCAAATTATGCCCCATGACAATGTGGCCCAAGCGATTTTGCAAGCAGCAAGATTGTACGATTTGGTCGTACTACGTTCTGTGCGCCGACGTACCAGTGCTGGTGGCTTAGCAATTAGCGATGTCACCACTGAGTTGGTGGGGCAACTTACTTGCTCTATTGTCATGCTGGGGGAACCCCAACGGTTGAACACAGCCGTTTTTACCACTCAGTCCCATAACAATCCTGCATCTGTGTAATAGTTGCTTACAGAGTATTCATTAGCACACCCTTTTTTATAAAGATTTTGTAAAATATGATTTAAACTGGTGCGGTAACTAGTCAATGTTTGTTAATTTGCTAGTTGGTTTGTGAAATAATCAAACCAATGGTGCAAGTTGCACCCTCCAAGGGAGCATTGGTAAATCGAAAAAAATATTTGCGTTCATCTATTGGGTTTATCTATCGCAGCTAGTGTGCTAGTACTACCGCCAGCAAAGCTAACTGCAAGACAACTGTAATTTTTGTAAATACCTGAAATTAATTAGTAACCTATGAGAATTTTGGTGACGGGTGGTGCTGGGTTTATTGGTTCCCACCTCATTGACCGACTGATTGCTGATGGACATGAAGTCCTATGTTTGGATAACTTCTACACTGGGCACAAGCGGAACATCCTCAAATGGATCAATCATCCCTACTTTGAACTAATCCGCCACGATATCACTGAACCAATTCGCCTGGAAGTAGACCAAATCTATCATTTAGCTTGTCCAGCTTCCCCCGTCCACTATCAATACAATCCAGTCAAAACTGTAAAAACCAACGTGATGGGGACATTGAACATGTTGGGTCTTGCCAAGCGTGTAAAAGCTAGATTTTTGCTGGCTTCTACTAGTGAAGTATATGGCGACCCAGAAGTTCATCCCCAAAGCGAAGAATATCGGGGTAATGTTAACCCGATTGGGATTCGTTCCTGTTACGACGAAGGTAAGCGGATTGCGGAAACTTTAGCATTTGACTACTACCGGCAGAATAAAGTCGATATCCGGGTAGCTCGCATCTTTAACACCTATGGTCCAAGGATGTTAGAAAACGATGGTCGGGTTGTCAGTAATTTAGTAGTCCAAGCTTTGCGGGGTATTCCCCTAACTGTCTACGGTGATGGTTCCCAAACCCGTAGCTTCTGCTATGTTGCTGACTTAGTGGAAGGGCTGATGCGACTGATGAACAACGACTACATTGGTCCTGTGAATTTGGGCAATCCCGATGAGTACACCATTTTACAATTAGCACAGGCTGTGCAAAACATGGTGAACCCCGACGCCAAAATTAAATTTGAACCTCTACCCCAAGACGACCCCCGTCGTCGTCGTCCCGATATTACCCGCGCTAAGACCTGGCTGAACTGGGAACCTACAGTACCTTTGCAAGAAGGGTTAAAGCGGACTGTGGAAGATTTTCGTGAACGCATCAACGGTGGTGATTCCTGAGTCTTACTGGGACATTCTCTCAATAGGGAGTGTTCTTAGTTGATGCCAAACTGGAAACCACAAACTTAATGGTTCTGCTTCCCTCACATCTGCTTTACAATAACCCAAAATTCAGTTAAGGAATCAAATACAATGCGTGTTTGCGTAATTGGTACTGGCTACGTTGGTTTGGTTACAGGTGCTTGCTTAGCTCACATTGGGCATCATGTAATCTGCGTAGACAACAACGAAGAAAAAGTCAAAATCATGAAGGCTGGGCAGTCGCCGATTTTCGAGCCGGGACTCTCGGAAATCATCCAGGCGGCAATTAAATCTGGCAATATAGAGTTTACTACGGATCTTGCTGCTGGTGTTGCCCACGGCGAGATTTTGTTTATTGCTGTTGGTACACCTCCTTTGCCCACAGGGGAAAGCGATACACGCTACGTTGAAGCGGTTGCTCGTGGTATCGGCTCCAATCTCACGGATGGTTATAAGGTAATTGTTAATAAATCTACAGTTCCCATCGGTTCTGGTGACTGGGTGCGGATGATTGTTCTAGATGGTATTGCTGAACGCCAGAAAACCCTCGTAGCAGCCGGTGGAGTCGAGACAATCGATAGTTTCCCGGAAATTCAAGCTCAGTTTGATATCGTCAGCAATCCAGAGTTTTTACGAGAAGGGTCGGCAGTATACGATACATTTAATCCAGATAGAATCGTGTTGGGCAGCAATAATCCCAAGGCGATCGCCATGATGGAAGAACTGTATGCTCCGATTGTGGCACGTCAGTTCGCTGAAGACAAATCCTTGCCGGAAGTACCAGTGCTGGTAACTGACCTAAGTTCGGCAGAAATGATTAAATACGCCGCTAATGCCTTTTTGGCAACTAAGATTAGTTTTATTAATGAAGTAGCTAACATCTGCGATCGCGTCGGTGCTGATGTCACACAAGTGGCAAAAGGTATTGGTCTAGATTCCCGGATTGGTAACAAGTTCTTACAAGCAGGTATTGGCTGGGGTGGTTCGTGCTTCCCCAAAGATGTCTCTGCCTTAATTCATACTGCTGATGACTACGGCTATGAAGCCCAATTGCTGAAAGCTGCCGTCAGCGTCAACGAACGTCAGCGGTTGATGGCAGTGGAAAAACTCCAGCAAGTCCTGAAAATCCTCAAAGGTAAAACCGTCGGACTTTTAGGTTTAACCTTCAAACCCGACACCGACGATATGAGGGACGCTCCAGCCCTGAACTTGATTGAGCAACTTAACCGCTTGGGTGCTAAAGTCAAGGCATACGACCCGATTGTATCTCAAAGCGGAATGCGTGACGGTTTGTCGGGAGTGTTAGTGGAAACTGACCTAGAGAGATTGGCTGATGGTTGCGACGCTTTGGTACTAGTCACCGACTGGCAGCAATTCTACAACATAGACTACAAGAAATTGGCATCTTTGATGGTTCATCCCGTGATGATTGATGGGCGTAACTTCTTGGATCGGGAAGCATTAGAAGCGGCTGGTTTCCAATATGTGGGTATTGGTCATTAAGTGAACGTGAGTTCACTGGGCTGCTTTTAACTCAGTTATAAACCTCTCTCCGTTTTGGGGAGAGGTTTAAAATTAGGGATCAAGAGTGAGCAAATAGCGTCAAGCTATCATGGAGTTGATTGCACCTTGAGGTTAATGGCTAGATGGGGATTTGGAAGCAGCAAGAATTGGAAGAGATGACGTCAGATTCTTATAAGGCTCCGTTCTGTGCAGGTATTGCTAAACTGACAATTCCAGAAACTGGTGAAGTTTTCGAGGTTAGTCCCGATGATTTAGATTGGGAGTCTTATTGTGCTGATTCAGATAGGGGAATGGGGGCAGAACTCCATCACTACGCAACAGTTGTCTTTGAAAGTGAACAAGAAGATTATCAAGTCGAGGCAACTTGGAATATTTGGGAATACCCTATCGGAGCGATAAATTATACAAATACTGAAGTTGAAGGTGGCGAACTGCTGCAAGATTTCGATTTTTATCAGCTTCCTCATGAAGATTATACAGATGAAGAGCAGTTAGATGCAATATTATCTAACACTGAATTTTTCCACACGTTCTTTAATGAAATTTCAAGCTTGCGAGTACTTAATAGTCTTAATATTGCAGATACTAACGCACAAAGAACTCTCAAAAGACAAATTTTTATTAGTGCAGTGACGTGTCTTGAAACCTATTTGTCTGATGCGTTCATAAACACAGTTCTATCAAACCAGGTATATCTCAAATCTTTTTTTTCCTCATTTAAGGACTTTAAGGACAAAAAGCTTGGAATGGATGAGCTTTTTAGTTACGTCGATAAAGCCGAAGAAATTGCTAAAAAAGCAATGCTAGAAGTTATTTATCATAACCTACCTAAAGTCAGCGGTATGTATAAATCAACATTTGATATTGCTTTTCCAGATTTTTCTGCAATTCAAAGATACATAATAACTAGACATGATTTGGTGCATAGGAATGGAAAGACCAAAGAGGGAAAGGAAATTGATGTTGATGAAGTATTCGTTGATAAAATTATCAATACAATTGAAAGTTTTGTTAACGAACTTGATCGACAATTAAAAGAGAAGTAACAACCTGCAGATATCTCTGTGCCGCTCATTGTGGAAGCATTATAGGATGGTGGAAAGGAGGACAATATGAACATTTCCATCATCGACGAGGTAATTGAACAGCTAAGAGTCATGCCACAGCATTTGCAACTGCAAGTACTTGAATTTGTACGGACGTTGGTAAAAGCTGAAGTTCGAGGTACGAACGGGCGACAATTGCTGCGTTTTGCAGGTTCGATTCCGCCCGACGATCTTCAGTTGATGCGTGAAGCAATCGAGCAAGACTGTGAGCGGGTAGATATCAATGAGTGGTAGGTACTTGCTGGATACCAATATCATCATTGCTCTGTTTGCAGATGAAGCCGTTGTCAAAAATAATCTTGCTCAAGCCCACGAAGTCTTGATTCCAAGTGTTGTCATTGGCGAGTTGTGCTACGGTGCAAGAAAATCGAGGCGAACTCAAGCAAATTTAGCAAGAGTTGATGAGTTGGTTGCTAACAGCACGGTACTTGGGTGTGATGCTGAAACTGCTCGGCAATATGGTGAGGTCAAAAACAAGTTGAGACTCAAAGGTCGTCCTTTACCTGAGAATGATATCTGGATTGCAGCCCTTGCATTACAACATGACCTGATTGTAGTGACACGCGATGCTCATTTTCAAGAAGTGGAGAACTTGCAAACAGTAGCGTGGTAAGTACTGCCGCCACATAACAATTGCGTTGCAGGGGCACAACAGGCTCTGTGCCCCTACAGCCACGCAATCTAAGAGTTTCCAGGAATACGTTCTATCTGCGCGTAACCACTGAAAATCAATTTTTGCTCCTGAGTTTCTAAGCGGTTGAGACGCATTGTCACACCATCCAAGTCAAAACGATCCAAATCGACCATATTATTCAAAATTTCCGCCAATACTAGGGAAAGCTTCTGGGAAATTTCCCGTTGCGCTTCTGGGACGGTGGCAGGTTCAAATACGGGATTTGTAAAGGAAATCCGTCGTCGCCTTTCAATCCCTAAAACTGTGGTCATAGCAACCGCTATCAGTTCACCAGCCTTTAAATCAGCTTTAGCTAAAATTCGCAGGGAATTCTCTGGTAATAACTGCACCTTAACATCAGTAAAAGAGACTGGCTGTCCACCAGATAATGCGGTTAATTCTGGTAGGGAAAGATTCACTAGGCGCTTGCGTACCAGTTCGGCAGTAAAAGCTTGGTTAATACCTGCTTCCGATAAAATTACTTGAGCAATCGCTTGGGTGGGTTGTTTCAGAGCTAGTTTACCAGTCAAAACAGAACCGAAATCAATGGAGACAGCATCGGTTTCAAAAGACATTTCTTCAACGGCAAAATCTCGCCGAATCACCAAACCACGACCATTCATTCTAAAACTGTCAATACTGCCCTGTAAGAGCTTACTAGAGGGATGACAACGGACAACCACTTCCACCAAGTCGCTGCGGGTAAACAGGTGGCGTATAGTTTGGCTGGCGACTGCGTTAAGCATCCGCTCTCCCCAATCAGTTCCTTTAGTATCGCTGACGCCAGGAAATCCACCAAACATTGTGTTTTCGGTTTATAAAGGTCTTTATCCTTTTGTAACAAAATGTAAAAATGTAGGCAAGCGTGGGATGGGCACACAGGTCGGCACGGATTCACGGAAGAATGACCAATAGCTAATGACCAATGACTAATGACCAATAACTAATGACTATTAATTATGGACTAGTTAAGCAATTCCTATTTCAAATTCATTCATCCTTTTAGCTTCTTGGGCATGACTCTTACCGAAGATGCGCGTGAGTTGTCTGGTGGTTTCCAGGACTTTTCGTACGTCGAGGTTAGTGATATCTCCCAGATGGCGATCGCTTATCTGGGCTAAACTAACAGCAATACCCACTCCCTGACCCACACCCACGTTGTATTCTACAATTCTGCCAGCAGCAGAGGCATAACCATAAAATCCCGAACCGGGACTAATCACGGCTAGGTTAGGAATGTCCTTAACAAGGGCGTGGCGGATGCCAATATTAAACGTGGGGGGTGTAAAGAAGCTGATGCTCTTGATACCTTTATTTGCCGCCTTAGCACCAAGACCATGTATACCACCACGAACATCGAGATGGTAGCTGAAGGTACCCAAAGCTTCATTTGCGGGTACACCTCCTGACAGCATCTCGGCACCTGTGAGGGGGTCTACTACACCTGTGACATTACCCGCATGTCTGATGTAAAGTTCCGAGGCGCTTTTCACGGCAGTAGCACCAAAACTTTGGAAGAATCTCTCTACAAAAGCCATTTCCGCGAGCATCGCTTTTGTAGGTTTAGCTCCGGCTCTAGCTAATTCCTCTGCTTGGGTGCTATTGACGAAAAATAACAGTGCATTCCAAGCAAGTCTATCTTTGTTGGGATTGAGAATCGCAATGTTCCCTTGGTCTAAAATAGCGCCGCTGTCTGCCAAAGATAATCGCCTACCCCGGAAAGCGTGGTAAGCAATAGATAGAGCGCGGCTGGTAACATCAATAAAATCAGGACCGATAGCCATAGTTCTCAGCCTACCCTGAGCGTCGAGTAATTCTCGACGGAAGCGGTCAGCCAGGGTAGGGTTAGAACCTGCCGCGATGTTAATCATATTTTGCGCTCTTGTATCACTGGGGTTGGTGAAGCGTTTGAGATAAGCGAACTCAATATCTTTCAGCCTTTGGACAGTCAATCCTTCGGTTTCAAATACCAGCGTGACACATAGTTCTGAGTCAGGTAAACCAAAGGTCTCAAATCCCCGGAGTTTTTGCACGCCAGCGAAGAGCGCTAATTCGGCGTTGACGGTGCAGTCGATAAAATGCTTGCCGAGAAAGGTACTACCGTTGGTTAATTTAATACTAGAAATTTTATTATCTGTTTTAATTACCGACTCGATTTGGACGTTATTAATCAGATTAGCTCCCACTTCTTGTAGCATGTTGCGGAGAGCTATATTTGCTTTGGGGGGGTCAAGGGCTATTTGGTATACACCAGCGCGATTAAGAAATTCCTTATAAATACTTACCGGGTCGCCAAAGACGGGTATATTGTCAGATTGACGGATATCGGAGGGAATATGACTGCGGTCAAGATAAGCAAGACGACCTCTGATTAAATGACCGCCTAAATCGTCTTGAGAATTACCTTTGGATAGTACGAGGGTGCGAAGATTTTTACCAGTTTGACGACGATAGTCTCGTGCTGCACATACGAGTGCTAAAAGTCCGGGAACTTCATCCCCGTAGACAATTAGGTCAAAGCTAACGCTACTGCTGGGGGGAGTGGCTGCGGTCATGATGGCGGTGTAATCAGGAATACGCTCATTAATGTTAGTCGATACAAGATTATGGGTGGCGATTCCGGATGGTTTGGCTCTGAGGCTCCTGCGGGTCTGTTAATTTCGCCGTTTATTTTTGGAGAATCGCGATTCGCTTGCTGTGGACTGAAAGAATTTTGGATTTAGGATTAAAAATCTCACATCTAAACAAGGTTTCAAGCAATTGAATTTATTCAGGGCAAAAATCTAAAATCCTGGCATCCAAAATGGGTTGACTGAAATTACTCAAATATGACTTACCCTGCCAGAAGGACGGGGTTATTGATTGTTGACTTCTGGGAGGAACAGAAGCGCTAGTTGACGACCGTCTCAAAACTCATTATCAAGATATAATTAAGTAGATGTACTCTAGCGCTAGAGGTTCAGCAGGAGGTTTATTTATATGTTTGTTGGAACAACAGAAGCAGCTACGAGGCTAGGTATTTGCGCTCAGAGAGTCCGACAGTTACTGCAAGCCGGACGAATTGTTGGTGCCGTTAAGGTGGGAAGATTTTGGCAGATTCCGTTGCGAAATGGAATGCCAGTCATCATCAAGATAAAAACTAAGAGAAATAACATCAAAAATAAGAATAAATCTAAGTGGCGACATAGACTGACCAAGAAAAACAAGATTATCCACATCAGGAAGTACCACCTGGATCATAATCGCGACTACAACACCAATTGGCCTGTGATTATCGTCCGACAGGGCGATCGCACCAAATACTGTCATGAGGCGGATATTAAAGGACCAAGCCGATTGATATATCAACGACTCAACCCTTTACCTGAGTGTGGTGCTGTCCTCTGGATTGAGGTAGCACCTGATGTTCCTGTGACTACGAAGCTCTATTCTTAACTGCTGCCATCAAGAAGTGATTGTTGACTCAATCACCGCTTCTGCTTGATGGACTAGGTTTCTTAACTGGTTGAGAACGGAAGGCTCGACATTTTCCCACAAACCACGTTGATTTGCTTCTAATAACCTTTCTGCCATATCACGCAATGCCCAAGGATTTTTCTGTTGGACAAATTCTTGTACTGATGGCGCAAATAAATACGCCTCGGCTATGCCTTGGTACATATAATCTTCTACACAATTGGTAGTGGCATCGTAGGCAAATAAATAATCTACCGTGGCTGCCATTTCACAGGCACCTTTGTAACCGTGACGCATCACACCGGCTATCCATTTGGGATTAACCACGCGGGAGCGATATACTTTTTTTATTTCTGCGCTTAATTGCTGGACACGGGGATTACTCATCCGAGAGTTATCACCAAAATAAATCTGGGGATTTTTTCCACTTACCGAACGAACTGCTGCGGTTAAACCACCTTGAAATTGGTAATAATCATCGGAATCTAACAAATCATGTTCCCGATTGTCTTGATTGTGTAAGACAATTTCCATCTGCTGCAGACGATTCTGGAATGCTTCCGGTGCGGCGTCCCCTTGTAGACTTAAAGAAGCACCTGCAACAGAGCCGCTATAAGCGTAGCAACTCCAGTTAATATAGGCGCGGGCTAAATCCTCCGAAGTTGTCCAATTTTGCGATTCAATTAAACCTTGGAGTCCCGCACCATAGGCACCGGGTTTAGAACCAAAAATCCGATAATGCGATCGCACCACTGCTCGATCTAAACTTAAGCCTTGATTTGTCCAATACTCGGTTTCGGCACGAATGTGTGCGCGGAGGGGATTTTCTGCTGCTGGTTCATCCAAGGCTCCCACTGCTTGGACTGCCGCAGCAAATAAATCAATTAAGTTGGGGAAAGCATCGCGAAAAGCACCGGAAATTCGCAAGGTGACATCCACGCGAGGACGCCCCAACACTCTTAGGGGTAAAATTTCAAAATCCACCACTCGCCGAGCTATCCCATCCCAGACTGGTTGAACACCGAGTAACGCCAGAGCCTCGGCAATATCATCTCCCCCAGTCCGCATGGTGGAAGTACTCCAGACAGACAACCCCAAGGCTTTGGGATACTCACCCTGGTCTTGAACATAGCGCTCAATCACCGCTTCTGCGGCTCTTGCCCCTACATCCCAGGCGGTTTCTGTGGGAATGGCACGAATATCAACCGAGTAAAAATTCCTCCCGGTGGGCAAAACCTCCGGACGACCCCGCGTTGGTGCCCCCGCTGGAGCGCTCTTGACATACCCCCCATCCAGTCCATGTAACAGGTGGGTAATTTCTTGATCAGTTTGTTGTAAAGCTGGGAGAAGACGATGAGCTATCCAGTTGAGGACAGCACTCAAGGGTTGGGAGTTGGTAATTGGTGGTGAGTTGTCAGCGATGAGTTGCTCTACTAACAAAGCTGCTTGCTCTTCCAATACTTCCACGACATCACCAACAGTCCGACAGGATGAAATAAGCTCCTGTTTGCTATTGGGGGGAGGGGAAAACTTACCTCCCAAATCGGCTGTCCTGGGGTCAAAATCCAAACCCCAACCAAGTGCAATGGCACGAGTTAAGCCAATATGGTGACGATGGGGATGACGAGCGATAGCAACAATTAAATCTCGTAACTGACGTCCCTGGGGACATTGACCAAAAATATGTAACCCATCGCGGATTTGGGCTTGTTTTAATTCACAAAGATAGGCGTCGATTTGGGTCAGGGGTAATGATTCCCTCTTATTAGTTAACCCCAAATCCAGATGGAGATTTTCATGCACCAGTAATTCTTGCACGCGATCGCAAATCAGACTTAAGCGAGAAGGGTCTAAACTTGCCGCTTCATAATACTCATCGATTAAGTTCTCCAACTTTTGTAAGCCCCCATAGAGTTCTGCTCTGGTCATGGGTGGGGTGAGATGGTCTAAAATCACGGCGTGAGCGCGACGTTTGGCTTGGGAGCCTTCCCCTGGGTCGTTAACAATAAAGGGATAAAAATGCGGCAATGCTCCCAAAGCGACTTCAGGATAACAATTACTAGATAACGCCACACTTTTCCCTGGCAACCATTCTAAATTCCCATGCTTACCGACATGTACTACCGCATTCGCCCGAAAACATTCCCTGACCCAATAATAAAAAGCTAAATAAGCATGGGTTGGTTCCAAATCTGGAGCGTGATAATTTAAGCTGGGGTCTTGGTCATAACCCCGGCTGGGCTGAATCCCCACAAAAACGTTACCCAGTTGAATACCAGGAATCGGGAAGTCATCTTCCTCGTTAATTTCTCCCCAGCGATCGCTCATCCCGCGTCTACTTTGTGCCGGTAGAACAGCAAAATACTCCCTATAAGACTCCCCAGAGAGGCTTTGGTTAACAGGACGCAATTCTTTTGTGTCCAAATCATTGGTAATTCCAGAGGTGAGACGAGCAATTAATTCCTCACCTGTTTGGGGGATATTTTCGACTTTATACCCAGCCGCTTGCAAAGCTTTGAGGATTTCCACGCAACTAGCGGGAGTATCTAAACCCACCCCATTTGCTAAGCGTCCGTCGCGGGTGGGGTAATTCGCCAAAATCAAGGCTATACGCCGATCTTGCTCGCTTAGCGAGCGCAAACGCAGGTATGAGGCTGCTAAGTCAGCGACAAATGCAATTCTATCTAACTGCGGCTGATAGACAACGACATCTGTTTCTATAGTAAAATTACGGTCTTTAACCGTCTTAAACGAGACAGCACGAGTAATAATCTTGCCATCTACCTCTGGTAGTGCAACATTCATCGCCATATCCCGTGGTGAGAGACCGCTTGAATGCCGCGACCATTGTTCCTCTGTGCCGCTGCTGTTAATCACCTGTAGCACCGGCACGTCTAATGTTTGCCATAAATCCAACTGGGGGGTTTCGGATGCCAAGCGAGCAACAGAAAAGCTGGTCGTATTGAGTAAAATGCCGATTTGTTGACAGGAGTCAGAACGCAACAATTGTAGTAATTCATCTTGAATATCTTCCCCAAAGGAAGAGATAAATATAGGTACAGGTTGTAGGTTCCGCTCAATCAAGGCAGTTGCTAGGGCATCAACAAAGGCAGTATTACCAGCCAAGTAATGAGCGCGATAGAAGAGGATACCCACCGACCCGGTGGGGGATGGTAGCTTGTCGGATTTCCCATATCCGACGCGGGGTAAGGGCAGGGGTTTTGGGGGATGATAGTTAGTTCCTAGACAGCTATCGCCGATAAACAGTAAAGCGTTGAGGATATTATCGATACCGCCTTCGCTGAAGTAACGCTCAACTTGGTTAACGATTGTTAAGGGAACAGTGGATTTAGTTATTAAATCTGGGTCAGGAGTATTATCTCCTGGGATAACAATAAGTGTTATTTGGTGATGCTGTGTGGTTTCGAGCAGTACTTCTAAGCCGTAACTCCAATAGGAGCTACCACCCAACAAGCGGAGGATAATTACTTTGGCTTGATTGAGAACTTGTTCAGCATAGGTATCAATGGTTAACTGTTGCTGGAGGTGGAGCAGGTTAGTAACTCGGATTTGAGGAAAGTCGGAGGGTAGGAGGGTCTGAGCAGTTGCTAGGGTCTGAATATCGGTGTCGGTGGCGGAAAGAAATACAATTGGGGCGGGGGTTTGTTGGATGAAGACTACGCCTTCTGAATTGGGGTTCCAACCTCCGGGGGTGGCGTTTATCCGATGCATAATCCTATCTGACGGCGTTAAATTATTGAAGCGGATGGTATACAAAAAGCTTTTGTAGCGTAGCATTTAGCAAATGCAGCGGCATAATATCTTACTATGCTTGGAATCAATTGTAGGTGTTGGCTCGATTTTCACTGTTTGGATACCAGATCAACCAATTTTAACAGATAAGCGCTCTGCCCCATCCGTCAAGACGGTGGGGAGGGTGCTTCGCGGCTGTTGAGTGTGGCTCGATGCCACCGAAACAGCCAATTACCTAAGCTACACATACGTCTACCATCCGAAGATGCATGTGGTAGAATAGAAAAATGTTGACAATGAACTACACCTACCGAATCTATCCAGATGCCGTTCAACAGACTGAACTGATTGAATGGCTTGAGATGTGCCGAGGCGTTTATAACTACGCCCTGCGCGAACTCAAAGATTGGCTTGCCTCTCGGAAGTGTCAGATAGACCGATGCCCGTTGGACAAGGAATACATAATTTCTGCTGACGCACCATTTCCGTCTTATCATTTGCAACAAAACAACTTGCCCAAGGCTAAGAAGCAATTTCCGTATTTGGGCAAAGTTCATTCTCAAGTACTGCAAACTACGATTCGCAGATTGCATGATACTTGGGATGCATTTCAAGAACGAGGGCATGGGTTCCCTCGGTTCAAGAAGTTCGGTCAATTCAAGTCTTTTGTGTTCCCCCAGTTCAAGGCTAATCCGATCAACGGTTTTACGATCGCGTTGCCGAAGATCGGAGCAATGCCGATCAGTATGAGCCGTCCCATCCCTGATGGATTTACGATCAAGCAAGTGCGGGTATTGTCGAAGGCTAGGGGAACGCAATGGTATGTGGTTGTTTCGATTCAATCGGAAGTATCTGTTCCTGATGTGCCTTTTCATGGTCGCGCTATTGGCATTGACTTGGGGCTGGAACGATTCGCAACGGTGTCGGATGGTAGCTTTTTTGAACGTCCCAAGTTTCGACTGGCTCAACATCGCAAGCTGAAATTGCTGCAACGTCGAGCCAGTCGAAAACAAAAGCGTTCTACTAACTGGGAAAAAGCACAAATTAAAGTCGCACGGTTGCATCATCACATTGCCAATACCCGTAAAGACTTTCATCTCAAAACCGCTCATAAACTCTGTGACCAAGCTCAATCTATCTTTGCTGAAGACCTCAATGCGGTTGGACTCAATCGGGGAATGCTCAGAAAAGATTGTATTGATGCGTCCTTTGGTGCATTTCTCTCTTCACTGGAATGGGTGTGCTGGAAACGCGGTGTATTTTTTATGCGCGTCAACCCCAACGGCACATCCCAAACTTGTCCCAGTTGCGGTGCCTCGGTGCGTAAAACCCTCGAGGTGAGAGAGCATCATTGTCCTGAGTGTGGGTATGTAACTCATCGGGATCATGCGGCAGCTGAGATGGTGTTATTGCGTGGACTCAATCTAGTACCCGTGGACATATGCGCGGAGCGCAGGCTTCGCCAACGGGGAATGGAAACTGCCTGTGCAGACGTACTAGCAGGGTCAGAAATGGCTAGCCAAGTGTCGAAATCTCGCAAGAGAGTAACCAGGAAAGCCAAGAAGTGATTCTTAGGAATCCCCATCCAGAGCGCTTGGTGGGGAGGATGTCAATTGCAGATTGTATCGAGACCAAGGTTCAAGGAAGAGTTTATGGGGCACATTTTTCCGGCCATCATCTTTGGTGGTTAATTGCTTATCCTTTGGCAGGATGGCATAGGCAATCGTTTATGTATGGCGGTTTGATTGCTTTATTCTTGCTGGTTGTGCTGCAGTTGTTGCTGTTTCCCAACCAGGTTAAGCGAGAATCTGTGGAGGAAGCGGTGGACTCTTAGGCAAGAGTTTAGCCTGACCTGACCCTGTACATTTAGCAAACTGTCACACAGCATACTTTTATTTCTAGGGAATCACAGTTATGATTCACTTGTGTGTGAGGAGTAAGTTGAAATTACAAAAAGCGCTTGAGGTGGAAACACGGTAACACTCTTGAGCGCTTTTTGCTCTACACATTAATAATTGAGGTTGATTAACCACAGATGCACACTTCGGAACACAGATAAATCCAAAAGTATCTAGCTGTGGTTAAGGATAGAAAAGTATCGATTTACCGGCGCTTGTTAAGGTAGGAAAGCAGCTTCGTACCAATTCCACCAGTAGCAATCACAAATCCGAGGACAACAAATTGGTTACTACCCTTGGGATTGTTTCTGCCTTCACTGATTTGGTCTACGTTGACTCCCTCTTGGGTTACTGGCACACTCAAGATATCACTATGCTCTAGTTCGCCAATCTTGACTGTCCACTCTCCGGGGATAGATTTATCAGGTAAAAAGGCAAACTCTCCCTGTGCATTTGTCTTTACCTGTTTCCAGGGTTTAGAGGTATCGTTAGGAGCATAAACCTGAACTTGAGCGTCGTGGTATGGCTCACCAGTGCTGAACTTCACCTGAAATTCCAACTCGGATTTGGGGGTGAGGAAGTAATCTGTCTCCACACTATGAGCAAAAGCGACACCGGGTAATCCGAGAATTCCCAAAATCATCACCAGGGTTAGAAGTATAGCTCTCATGTTTGTTAGCCTCAAAACTTGTAATTTGTAACTCATCACCCGTCATTCATAAATTTATAATCGATAAGTCTCTAGACTGGTGCTGATTTTGCTGGTAAGTAGCGCTGAAAAATAATCATTTCGTTTCCCACGACAGGACTGCGAGCAATTAACCTACCTCTGGAGTCAGTAATTTCCAAGCTATAGAAGTCTAATTCCTGGGAACGCTGGAACATCTGGGCTGCTAGTTGATTCTGTTGCGATGATTTGAGATTGTACCACTCGTTACTGACTGAGATACTCAAACTGCTCCTGGGAAAATTGGCTTTGATAGACTTAATCAAACCCTCAGCAAAGCGATCGCTCACTTCTGCTACTTGATTTTGAATGGACGCAATCAGGTTTTGTTCCGGTGTCAATATTGCTGGTTCTGGTTCTGGTTGTACTTCTAGTTGTGGGGTGATTTCCGGTTCTGGTGTTGGTTCTGGTCTGGGAGTTATTTCTGGTTCTGGTTCTGGTTCCCTTGCTTGTGGTTCTTCCTCCACTGGTACAGTTATGGTTTCACTTGGTTCTTCCACAGTTGGTGCTGCTATTGGTTCCTCTGGGGGTGATGGTGCTGGTTCTTCAATCACAGGTGGTGCTATTGCTATTTCTGGAGGCTTTTGACTAAACAGTGTCGTACTTATCCAGACAAAAATGACTGCAATTCCTGCTAGTATCCCACCCAAAGCGCTATCCGATAGCTGAGATGCTCCCTTTGCTGGTAAAAAAGCGCGAACTGTTCCTAAAACCTTTCCCCATGCTTGTTGAATAGTTGTGAATAAACTGGGGGTTTGCTCAGCATCTGCTGAGGTTTCTGTCTCCAGTTTCACCACCAAACCTTCTAAGAATCCTATTGTCCCACGCAGCAGTCGAATTATCTGAGCCTTCCAAACAGACTGTTGTCGTGATGATTCTTGATTGTTTCTTGGAAGTCGCTGTTGCGGTTTACGCTTAAATGACGGTTGAGAATTTGGTGGTTCCTGTGACATGGAATTTTCCTGGAAAGCAGCGCCTCAAACAAAAATCGGATAAATTCTTAGCATTACTCTGTGTAGACCTAATTTATCACCTATGTCCATTAACCGCCGTCAATTTTTATTTTTAGGTAGTTTGAGTGCGATTACTACAGCCGTAGTTGGGAAGGTTCTTCATCCAGCCACTAGTAAAGCTGAAGACGGGAAATTTTTTGTCTCTGCTGAACCTAGTACCCCCACCCCCACTAACAAAAAAGACTTGCTGCTGCGGTTTGTTTCCCTAGCCGATACTGGTACTGGTAGTAGAGGACAGTATGCTGTAGCAAATTCTATGACTCGCTATCACCACGAAAATCCTTTTGATTTAGTAATTTTAGCTGGTGATAACATCTACAATAATGGCGAAATTAAAAAAATTGCTGATGTTTTTGAGCGTCCCTATGCAAGTTTACTCCAGCAAGGAGTCAAATTTCAAGCCTGTTTGGGAAATCACGATATTCGTACTGACAATGGTGAACCCCAAGTTCGCTATCCCGGCTTTAACATGCAAGGACGCTACTATACCTTTAGCCGGAATACAGTGCAATTTTTTGCTTTAGATACTAATCATAATGCTGACTACAAAAACCAAATAATTTGGTTAGAACAAGAGTTAAGTCGTAGTAAAGCTCACTGGAAAGTTGTATTTGGTCATCATCAAATTTATTCTTCGGGAATGTACGGGATAAATCCACCATTGATTAAAACCCTGACACCTCTATTTCAAAAATACCGCGTCCAGCTTTATATCAACGGACACGAACATAACTATGAGCGGACTCGTCCTATTAGAGGTACGACTTATTTAATTTGTGGAGCGGGTGCCAGTACTCGTCCGGTAGAGCGTTCCGAATGGACGGAGTATTCTGCTGATAAGTTAAGTTTTGCAGCTTATGAGGTGTATCCCGATAGAATAGAAATTAGTGCGATTGGTACTAATAATCCGGTTTTTGATAAGGGTGTTATTTTATAGTATCCAGCTTAAAAAGAAATAATTTACTCGCTAAAATAATTACCAATCATAGATTTTCTTTGATTAATTCGGCGAGTAATCCACTTCCTGCCATATTGAGATTTAATGTGTAATCAATATGTTGAAATGTTTCTTCTAAAGGACGTAAAGTAGTTTTCCAGCCAAGTCCATCTGTAATCCAAATAAACTTATGCCCTTGTCTTGATATAAAGTCAAATAGAGTTTTATATTCCCCCGCTGTAGCTTTTAGTTTAGAACCTCCTCCTCCATAAAAATTAGCTTCCACCAAGTAAAGACTGGTTTGATTGTTAATTGCAAAATCAAACCGGCGACTTGACTTGTCTACTTGAACATTAATATTCCACGCTGCTTGGATTTTTTGAGATGTAGCTTGGCTCATGAATAAAAAATTATTTTCCTGACATATTTTACTAATTAAGCTTTCTACTATTGTTTCCATAGTTTTCCCACCCCGATTTTTTCTGCCATTACTATCTAAGCCGACTTCTATACCCAAAACATAATCAGGAATGCTTTTAATAGTTTTATTTTTAAATAAATCTAGTATGCCTGTGTTCTTGACAAACTCAACAATATCGTCAATATCTGCTTCAGTCAGCGAAGTCCTATTTTTTAATTTTTTAGTTGTAAAATTGAAATTTTTATAGCTTAAGCTATCATTTGGATAATCAGTTAATATTTGAAAGCTTGAAGTATGAGAAGCTATGAGAATCGGGATAGCGTTAATGATTTGAGGATACTGCTGAAGTAATTGACGAAATTCTTGTTCTATATTATCTTTACCTACTAAGTAATTGAGAGTATTTAAATTAATTTCTATTTGGGAGAAATTTCTCAAAACTTTCTGCCAATCAACAAAGTAGTTCCAGAGATTTATAGAGTCCGTTAGTGTGCTTTGAAAATGCTGAAAAATTTCCGATTCGTTGGCACAATTCAAATGAGTTTGAAATATAGTTTGAAATTTCATTTACACTCCCCCTAGTAATTCATGATTAATAGTTCATCAATTGCCTTTCTATTTGAAGCGTTACTGTTGATACTTCGTTTAGCTTTAACTCTTTCTATACGATAAGCAGCATAGGCTTTTTCAAAAAAATTATCGTTGAGATTTTCATTTTTAGGGTCAGAATTACTCAGAAGTACAAATGCACCTTTCTTATCTAATTTTTGAAAAAAATCTCTTAATCTCAATTGCTCAGAATCATTAAATGATTGCTGGGAATAAGAATTAAAGTTAGCTGTATTACTAATAGGTCTGTAAGGTGGATCTAAATAGACCAAAGTATTGTTATCTACAAATTTTTCACATTCACTAAAATCACCTTGCTCAATTTGGGTTCTCTGAAGAATTTCAGCAACTGCTTTTAAATTTTCTGGATTACATATTGTGGGCTTCTTATATTTACCTATTGGAACATTGAAATCACCTTGAGAATTTACCCGAAACAGTCCATTGAAACAAGTTTTATTCAAAAAAATAATTTGGGCAGTTAATTCAACCCAATCAATACTATAATTATGCAAATTAATATCTTGCTTATGGTAATTAAACTGATTTCTGATTTGATAAAAATACTTTTTTCTTTCTATCTCATTGAGAGATAGATATTGATTTTCTATATTTGCCAAATGTGCTATTAACTCATTGACATTATGTTTAATTGTCTTGTAGGCAATTATTAATTCTAAGTTGATATCAGAGATAAATAATTCTTGAATTTGATATTTATATGCTAAATGCAAAAAAACTGCCCCACCTCCGATAAAAGGCTCTATATATTTTTTTATTGAGCCATCAAACAATTCTTTGGGAAAGTAGTTATTGATTTGTTTAATTAGCTGGCTTTTTCCACCAGCCCATTTTAAAAAAGGTTTGGGAATTACTAAAGGTGCTAAGAGCATTGACTTCACCTACACAATATCGGATAGCTGAGCTATCAGCTATCTTACTATAGTTTATTTATACTAAAAATAATTGACAAGAATATAAATTAGTTTATATTTTTCAATACACAACTTATGTTTATCAATAAATGAAAAATTATACACAAAATTCAGTTAGTCAGAGAATTATAGATTTAAATCAGGTTTGATAGAGATAAATTAACTGGACAAAAATGACTGATAGTAATTCTTGTAATTACTGATAAACTATTTATTAACTATAGCGTTTCCTAGTAACCATGAAGTACAAATTTATCGGCGTTAATCTGCGTCCATCCTTTTCTATCGCCGGTTAATTTTTTCTTGCCATACCTCACGAATGTGGGAATTGCTATAAGATAGGAAGATTAATTTTCCGTTGTCCCTAAACAATATAATAAAAGGACTCGATAGAGGTTGCTGTGGTTTTTTCGTAAGCATTTAGCAGAAATGATGGATGGCTTTAGTGAGATTTAAATAATAACCCAATATTCAGATTTAAATCATCACCAAAATTTTCCATATATTAGTAATTCCCAACGTGGATATATTAGATTACAATTTACTAGGTCGCCAATTAAAAAACAACCTTCGGAGTCAAAGCCAGTAGTCATGGGTCACTAGCTGACGACTGATGACTAATCACCGATAATCAAGCGACTCCTGGTAAATCAAAACAAACTTCTAGTTTATAACAAGGTAGTATCAATTAAAATGTTTGACGGATTCTGGGATAACGTCTTCCGCTACCAGCGTTACTTCGTGACAATCCTGCTGGGGTTATTGGCAAACACCTTTGCGCCATTGATACCACTTTTCCAACGTCCAGTCACAGCGATCGCCCTCACCGGTGCCTTGGTAGCGCTTCTAGTTTTTACATTTCTCACCCTACGGGCGATGCTGGGCTTGACACCAGTCTAGTTAGACTAGGGGAGAGTATAAGCTCCCCTGATTACAATAATCTAGTAGAACCTCTGTGAGGAGGCGGAAATATTATGGCTACAAATCGCCGCGTGTCTCGCGTTGCTGAACTAATCAAACGAGAAGTCAGTCAAATGCTGCTCAACGGTATTAAAGATGACCGGGTAGCAACTGGTATGGTCAGCGTTACCGACGTAGATGTATCTGGAGACCTGCAACACGCCAAAATCTACGTCAGCATTTATGGTACAGATGAAGCCAAATCCGAGACAATGGCGGGATTAAAGTCGGCGACAGGTTACGTCCGCAGTGAACTAGGCTCCCGCATTCGCTTACGTCGCACACCGGAAGTCATCTTTCTCGAAGACCGTTCCATAGAACGCGGTACTAAAGTCCTATCCCTGCTCAACCAGATATCGCAAAATCGTCAGCACCAGGATTTATCAGCAGATGAGGACGATCTGGCTGCTGAGAATGAATACAAAGGCTGAGGACAGGTAATCGATGTAATGTCTGTTTTTGATGATTTATAGACAGGATAATCCCTAATCATCTACAATCCAGTAGCTCCCGTGCAACAATTCCTATGGTGCCACTGCTCCCAAACATAGATAGTCTATCTTTGAGTCAACAAGTAGCTCAGATGGTTGTAGTTCGTGCCTCTGGCTATCTATTCGACCACCAAATTCAGTATCCCCAATGGGAAGCACCAGCAGCCAAATTAGAACACTGGATTAAAAATCTTGGGGTTGGGGGAGTAATTTTAGTCGGGGGTAGTGCAGGGGAAATCAGACTGAGGACAGAAAAACTGCAAACCTCAGCAAGGATTCCCTTGCTGATATCAGCCGATATTGAGGAAGGGGTAGGACAGCGTTTTTCTGGGGCTACTTGGTTTGCACCACCAATGGCCTTGAGCGCTATCTTTCGTAAAGATGCCCCCCTAGCATTGGATTATGCAGAAAACATGGGCGCCATCACTGCCCAAGAAGCCTTAGCCATTGGGATTAACTGGGTACTAGCCCCTGTTGTTGATGTTAACAACAATGGTGATAATCCCGTGATTAACGTCCGGGCTTTTGGTGAAACAACAGAGGAAGTCTCTCAAATAGCTTGCGCTTTTATTCGCGGTGTCCAAAAACATCCCGTGTTGACAACCGTGAAACACTTTCCCGGACATGGAGACACCACAACCGATTCCCATCTTGATTTACCAGTTATACTCCACTCATCTGAGCGGTTAGCCGCGGTGGAACTACCACCTTTCCAAGCCGGGATCGTGGCTGGGGTGGATGCAGTAATGAGCGCTCACTTACTTATACCGAGTTGGGATTCGGAAAATCCCGCCACTTTATCGCACACAATTTTAACTGAGCAATTACGGAAAACACTGGGATTTAGAGGATTGATTGTCACTGATGCCTTGGTGATGGGGGCAATTGCTAACCGCTACGGTGCAAATGAAGCAACCGTCATGGCGGTGGAAGCTGGGGCGGATATTTTATTGATGCCAGTCGATCCAGAGGGAGCGATTGCTGCAGTATGTGCCGCCGTAGAAAGCGGACGTATCAGTCTTCAACGGATTCGGGCTTCAGTAGACCGGATTTGGCAAGCTAAAAGCAAGTTAACAACTTCTCCATCAAACCGCGATTTAACTCAGGAACTATCCCAACCCCACGCCCTATCTGTAGCGACAGAGATTTTACAGCAAAGTCAGGTAATACATGGCTCTGTACCTCTAGCCGCAGAAAAACTCATAAATGCAAACTTTTCTAACAATACATATCTAAGCTGCTTACGCAACCTGATTGTGGTAGATAATCGCTTAACATGTGATTTTTTAAGCCACAACAGTCCAGCTATTTCTTTACCTCAGCAAAAAGGTTATACTACCTGCTTTAGTGATTGCTACAGTCAAGCAACCCACCCCTTCGACGGCGAGCATCCGACGCTGCTACAGTTATTTATTCGTGGTAATCCATTCCGAGGTAATGCTGGACTGCATCAGACAGCGCAAGAATGCTTGGAAAACTTACTCAAAAGTGGTGATTTACAAGCCTTAGTAGTTTACGGTAGCCCTTATGTAGTACAGCGATTTATACCGTTACTGCCTACGGAAATCCCTTGCATATTTTCTTATGGACAAATGCCATCAGCCCAAGCATTAGCTCTCAACGCATTGTTTGGGGTTTAGATCATCTACCCTAAGACAAATTGGCTTCCTATAAATCATCGCTTAAGGTAGGGTATGTTAAGCTTGTCATCTTTAGCATGTCTATTAGATCATTGCTAACTATAGCTTAACGCAATCATAATTTGCTTCATGTATTATAGAATACGAAAAGCAAATGTTATAATTCAATGACAAAGGTAACATTTCTTAACATATTTTCAGGATTTGTAGCTATAAAATGACAATTAATTCCGTATAACAGGCTACATAATTTTTATTGCCGCCAAATCCTGAAGAGTGTGATTTTGCCTGGTCAATTGGGAACCCTATAGACGTGTAAGTTGCAAAAATCAAAGCCAT